>JAIOSN010000314.1 GCA_021107605.1 Anaerolineae bacterium
CCTCTCACGGCTGGTGCGAACTGGCCCTCTCGCATCCACAGAGCGTAGGGGCGTGGCGCGTGGGCGACTATTGGAATTACGTCACCGGCGACTACCTGTTCGACATCCCCCAGGACTGGGCCGACGCCTACGTATCCGGCATGTCTTTGGCAACGGGCCGCTACCGCGACGGCGGTCAGGGAACGCAGGGACCGTCACTGTTCGCCAGCGCCCCCTGGACCGAGGGCAACCCGCCGCCGGCGGGCAGCACGCTCTCGGCCATCCCCTTGCTGCTGTACCAGGACGTCACTGTGGAGAACGGCGCGGCCATAAATGGCTACCAGCACTCCGACGAGTGGACGGGCGGGGTCTGGCTGAGTGCCGGAGGGAAATCGGCCGTGGTCTTTGTGGGTACCAAGGGCACAGGCGACTGCTGGTACGGGAATCCGGATGGTCCCTGCCTGGACTGCGAAGACCGCGGCTGGTGGAGCGCTGGTTTCGCAGGCCAAATCATCTTCTACGACCCCGCCGATCTGGCTGCCGTGTCCCAGGGGGCGCTGGAACCATGGGCGCCACAGCCCTACGCCGTGCTGGATATTGACGACGTTCTGTACCACATCACGTCTACCCAGCAAAAGCACCACGTCAGCGCCATGTCCTTCGACCGGGCGCGGGGCTTGCTGTACGTACTGGAGCCGCTGAGTGATGACGACAAGCCACTGGTACACGTCTGGCGGGTGGACTGACAGTTCAACAGGCACGCGATTGAGAAATCGTAGGGGCGATTTACGAATCGCCCCTATTTTATTAGCCCCGCTCACCGTCACTGCTTTGACAATATCATATTCGAGATTACTAGACCTCCAAGGTCTTTTAAGAACAGTAGACCTCGGAGGTCTGAAAATAGGCCAGCCTGAGTAGTAACGATAAAAGCAAAAAATCGGCGTTTATCAGCGTTTATCTGCGTCCTCTGGGAACACCGGTCTTGGTAAGTGCCTTGAGCGGTGATTGCCTACTACAAACACGGTAACGTAAAAGTAAATTCCGCGCCCCGCCCCAGCTCGCTCGTGACCGTGATCGTGCCGCCATGCAGCTCCACGATCTGCTTAGCGGGCCAATCCCAAGCCGCTGCCGCTGGTAGACCGGGTGCGCAAACGTGATTTATCTCCGCGCCAAAAGCGCTCGAAGACATAAGGGAGCTCCTCCGCACTCAACCCCACGCCGGTATCGCACACCGAGACGGCAATGTACCTGTCCTGCTCGCGCGCGGAGAGAGTCACGCTGCCGCCCTCCGGCGTATGGTGGAAAGCGTTAGTCATCAGGTTGCCCAACACTTGAGAGATACGGCGTCCATCAGCCTGCACCGGCGGCAACTCGGCGGGCAGATCCAGCGCCAACATCACTCCGCGATCCCCGGCCTGCGGGGTGAAGTTTACACGGGTATCACGGAGCAGATCGCCCACATCCAGCGGCCGGCGGGTGAGACGCAACTGCCCCGCCTCGACCTGGGCCAACAGGCGCAGATCCTCAACCAGCTGGGCAAGCAACGCCACTTCCTCCACCACCGGCTCTAAGTGTTCCCTGGTGGGCGGATAAACGCCATCAATGATGCCCTCCATCTTCCCTCGAATAATGCTGAGTGGCGTGCGGAGCTCGTGCGCCACATCGGCCGTCATATTGCGGCGCAACTCGTCAGCGCGCGCCAATTCCCCGGCCATCGCGTTGAACGCTTCCGCCAACTCTCGCGCCTCGCCGGGATGGCGCGTCGAAACTCGCACGCTCAGATCACCGGTCGCGACTGTGCGCGTAGCCTCGGTCAGTTCCGCCAGCGGATGGCTCAAGCCCCGGGAAAACACCAACCCCAAACCCAACGCAATCACGGCCACGTAGAGGCTGGTCCACCACATCCGCCGCACAATCTCGCCCCAACTGGGGCCTTTCCAGCCCGCCTCCCGTGGGGGACCAAAGAAACGGCGGCGCAGCATTTCACCCATCAACAGCTGCCCCACCACCTCCCCCTCCACGCTAATGGGCAACGAGAAAACGGAGTCTACGGAGTCCACGGAACTCAACTCTTCCGTAGCGCTCCCCGCTAAGAGCTCTCCGCCAGCAGAGAGCAACAAATACGGTTGCACCCACTCCTCATCCCAGGGTTCCCAGGCTTCCCCCAGGGGGAACGTGGCGACCATCTCCTCCACGCCTTCCCAGGAGCCCTGCACGGCGTAATAGCTCGCCAGCCGGTCAGCCCAGAGAGCGTGGAGTGGTTGTGGATGCTCGCGTACAAAATCCTCCACCGCCCGCAACGCCAAGCGACTCACCAAGTGCATCCCCGTAGCAGTCAACAATGTCACCGTAGCAAAAGCCAAGACCAGCTGCCAGAATAAGCTCAGATTAACCCGCACCCACAACGCGCCGAGCGTCTTTTTGAAGCTCGCCAGCAACCTCATCTTGGCTCCTCCAACTTATAACCGATGCCATAAACCGTGACGACGTAACGCGGATACCGCCCCCCCGCTTCCAATTTGCTCCGCAAATTCGTGATGTGCGAATCAATAGCGCGGTCGTAACCGGTGTAGGCCGTATCATAGACCCGCTCCATCAGTTGCGCGCGGGTAAAAGGCCGGCCTGGATAACGCGCCAGCACCAGCAAAATATCAAACTCGGTAGGCGTCAACGCCACCGCTTGAGCTCCCAGTGTAACGTGGCGACGCGGCACGTCAATCCGCAACTCCCCCACCCGGAGCAGCCCCGGATGCCCCACATCCCGTTTTACGCGCCGGAGCACCGCTTTGACGCGCGCCACCACCTCACGGGGGCTAAAAGGCTTGGTGATGTAATCATCAGCCCCCAACTCCAGCCCGATCAGCCGGTCCGTCTCCTCAACGCGGGAAGTGAGCATGATGATAGGCAACGTGCCCAACGCTGGATCGCGCCGGATCTGGCGACAAACGTCTAACCCATCCACGCCGCCGGGCAACATCAGATCCAACACCATCAGATCTGGCTGTTCGCGCCGGGCAATCGTCAACGCCGTCTGCCCGTCACGCGCCGTCAGCACACTGTAGCCCGCCTGCGCCAAATAATCGCGCACCACTTCCACAATCTGCACTTCATCATCCACCACCAAAATCGCTTGAGTTGGCATATTCCACTCCCGGCGCTAATCGCTTCCCAGCCGCACCACACTATAATAATTTTGGGGGAGAATTGCACAGGTGCCCCTCCGCACACACACTCTCTCCTTCCGTCCGCTTCCGCCCCACCAGTTGGGGCTGGATGATAAATCCCCGCGCGTCCCTCGGGGACATTCAACCCAGTCCCCGCAGAGCACTACAGAAATCGGATTTTTTGAAAAAATCCGATTTCTTTTACTCCTCACCCATACCGCAACGCCTCAATTGGATTCATCTTCGCGGCCTGATTGGCCGGGTAGATGCCAAAGAATAGTCCAATCACCAGTGAGAAACCTACCGCCAACGTGACCGAGCCGCCAGTCACCACCGGACTGAATATACCGGTGAGACTCACCAGGGCAGCCAATCCAATGCCCAACCCAATCCCAAAGAGACCGCCCAGGAAGCTCAAGATCACGGCTTCCATCAAGAATTGCAAGAGAATATCGCCCTTGCGTGCGCCCACGGCTTTGCGTAAACCTATCTCGCGCGTCCGCTCGGTGACAGAGACCAACATGATGTTCATAATACCGATGCCGCCCACCAGGAGAGAGATGCCGGCGATGGCGCCCAGAAAGACTGTCAACGTGTCGGTGACGCTAGTGACTGTCTCCAACAGAAGCCATGATATTGATGCGGCTCACCGTCAGCGCGCCGACAGCATTGCGCGCGTTAAAGAGTTTCGTCTGCGCGGTGGAGATCGGTACAAAGACGCTATCATCCACATTGTTCATCATTGAGTCGCCCTGAGATTCCAACACCCCAATAACATCTAGCGAAACGCGGTGGCCGCTACCACCTACTACCTTAATAGTCTGCCCCACGGGATCAAAATCGCCAAAGAGTTCCTCGGCGATAGTGTCGCCCAGCACCACGACCTTTGAACGCCGATCAACGTTATCCGCATCAATAAACTCTCCCTGTGCCAATTCCAACTCGTACAACGCCAGATATTCGGGAGTCACGCCAGAGACCGTGGCGTTGAGGTTGGTGTCGCCGTAGATCAGCTGCCCGTTGCCATCAAACTGGGTCACAAGCAGCTCCGCTCCAGAGACATTATTGGGATCAGCGAGCGCGTCCACATCATCCATGGTCAAACCCAATGAGCCGCTCCCACCCCCGCCGACACTCCCCCGGCCAAAGGACATCGGCATCACGATAAGCATGTTAGTGCCCATGCTATTGATCTGCTCCGTAATCTCGGCTTGAGCGCCACTCCCAATAGACATCAGCGCAATCACCGCCGCCACGCCGATGATGATGCCCAACATCGTCAGCGATGAGCGCAGTTTGTTAGCTACCAACCCGTCCAACGCCACGCGCACATTTTCCCATAAATCCGCTAATTGTGTGATCATTTTTCCTCCGTCTGGTTAGTCTAGTGGTCTAGTAGTCTGATAGTCTGGTAGTCTGGTAGTCGGACTACCGACTGACTGATTGACCATCTTTTTTAAGGCTCACAGCTCCTGCACCCCGCCGGGTAGGCTTCGCGCTCCTCGGGGGCATCCCAATCATAAACTCCCTAAAGCCGTCCCCGAGGACGGGGACTTGGAGCATTTTTGAAAACACTGGGACTAACGACTAATTGACTACCCGACTACTAGACTACCTGCCCATCCATCAACTCAATTATCCGCTCCGCCGCCGCCCCAATCCGGGGATCGTGCGTCACCATCACCAACGTAATCCCCTGGTCCTGATGTAGCCGGCGGAATATATCCATAATCTCTTGCCCCGATTTGGAATCCAGGTTGCCGGTCGGCTCGTCAGCCATGATGATCCGTGGCCGGTTGACGAGCGATCGAGCGATAGCGACACGCTGTTGCTGGCCGCCGGAGAGCTCGGTGGGATGATGGGTCAACCGGTGTCCCAGCCCCACGGCTTCCAACGCCGTCCGCGCGCGCGCGCGGCGCTCACTGACCTCCAACCGGCCGCCATTGCGGCTATACTGCAGCGGCAACATCACTTGTTTGAGCGCACTGGTGCGCGACAAAAGGTTAAAGGTCTGAAAAACAAATCCCACCTCGCGGTTGCGGACAGTAGCCAGCTGGTTCTCGTTCATCTGGCTGACATCCAAGCCGTTTAGTATATACGCGCCCGACGTGGGCGTATCCAGACAACCGATGATGTGCATCAAAGTCGATTTGCCGGAGCCAGAAGGCCCCATAATAGCTACCCACTCGCCCGCTTCAATATCCAGGAAGAGGCCGCGCAGCGCATGTACCTGCACCTCGCCCATCTGATAGGTTTTGGTCATCTCGCGTACTTCTATCAAACTCATCTTAAGGCCTCCCTCTGCCCATCATAAACATAGGCGGCTCTAGTTCCTCGTCAGTCACGATTTCCGTCAACACGCCGACCACATCGCCCTCGGTTAAGCCGTCCTTGATCTCCACGTTGCCGCCCAGACTCCGACCCAACGTCACGGGGACTCGCTTGAACTCACCAGAGCCATTCTGCAACATCGCGTAAGCTTGCCCATCCTGCAACTTGAGCGCGCGCTGGGGTAGGTAGAGCAAATCATCCCACCGGGCGATGATAATTTCGACGTCCACCGTCATGCCGGCGCGTATCTCAGCCGGTATCTCCGCCAGCTGCACGGTGAGCGGATAAAGCACCACTCCCGAAGTCGTCTCCCCTTGCGGCGCAATCTCCGTCACCTCGCCAGGGATGGAGAGCTTATCTAGTGCTTCCAACGAGACCTGGGCGGATTGTCCCTCGCTCACCTGCACCACATCACTTTCGTCTAAGGTAATCTCTACTTCCAACGTCTCCAACTCAGCGATCACAACCACCGCCGAGCCAGCCGCCAGCTCACCCACCGCCACATTCAACTCGGTCACCGTCCCCGCAAAAGGAGCTGCCAACGTTGCGTCCTCAAGTTACCGCTGGGCCTTTTGCAGAGAGATCTCCACTTGCTGCACACCCAACTCGGCCGTCGCGCGCTCCTCCTCTGTGGAGCCGGCGAGCAGCGCGTCCAAATCCGCTTGCCGCTGCTCCACATTGCTCCACACCGAGGTCAGAGTGTAGCTATCAACTTCTGCGGCGATATCGTAGGTAAATTGAGCGCGCTCATAAGCTAACGTGGCATCTTGCAACGAAGCGGCCATCCGATCCCCGTAGCGGTCATAGTTGCCCTGCGCCTGCTGCACTTCCTGGGCTGCCAAATCCAACTCTGCCTGCAATTGCGTCAGACGCTCCGTTGAGACGCCCTCCTTCACTTGCGCATAGCTGGCCTGAGCGCTGCTCACGGCAGCCTCCGCCGCCGCTATCTCGGCTTCCGTGGCCCCGGATAACGTCGCTGCCAACTGCACCTGGGCTTTTGCCAAGCTCGCTTCCGCTTGCTTAACGGACAACTCCAGACTGGTGGTCTCCAACTGCACCAACGGCTGCCCGGCAGTGACGTGCTCACCTTCAACGATGTAGATTGCAGTTACTCGCCCTCCACTGCCAAACGCTAACGCGCGCTCTTGGGCCGCGACCAGATTTCCGCTGCCCTCAATGGAATTCTGCAAAGCGCCCCGCGCCACCACCACCAACTCAGTGACCTTTTCCGTCGCTTGCGCACCCGCATTGCCCGGTTTGAGCCAGCGGGCATAACTCAGATAGCCGCCTACGGCTACCAACACAACGCCAAGTATCCACCATCTCTTCTTCATATTCTCGCTCCTTTTTGGGGACGCAGATTTGCGCAGATAAACACTGGGCATCTTTTGAGTCTACTGAAAAACCAAGATTTTTACCACAAAGTCACAAAGACGCAAAGATATTCAACTTAACCTTCAGAAATTAACTTTTTGACCGGTATTGCTAAATATGCTTAACCCAAAATTAATTTTTTTCTTAGCGTCTTGGCATCTTAGCGGCGAACTATCTTTTGGCAATGGCGTCATCTTTTTAATCTGCGAGCGTAGCCTGCGTTTATCCGCGTCCCATTCTCAGTAAAATCAATTGTCCTACCCAACTAACTGCTTTATGGATGGCCCCCCATCATGCCGCGCATCATCATCCCCGGCGGCAGCTCACCCGACTCTGCCAGTTTAGCTAGATTGATAATGACGACTTCGTCGCCTTCCTCCAGGCCGCTCACAATCTCAACGTGGGTACTAGAGCTGACTCCCACCTCTACCGGCACGGGCATAAACCCTTCAGCACCCGGTGGCCGATTGCCTGCGCCAGCAGCCGGAGCGCCAGCCGGTGGTTCTCCATCCCCAGCCCCTGGCCCTGATCCCGGTCGCGCTACCACCTCACCTTCTGCCAGCTTCTGCATCACAATAGTGCGACCATTCATCTCTTGCACTGCATTTGAGGGAAGGAACAGCACATCGGTGGCATCGGCAGTGATAATCTCCGCGTCGGCCGTCATGCCCGCACGTACCGGCGACTCGGTAGGCTCCAACATCACAATAACGGAATAGAGCACCACGCCCGATCTTATATCGGCCGTGGGAGCGATATAGGTAATCCTTCCTGTAAGCTCCACGTCATCCAGCGCATCCAAGACAACGATAACCGGTTGGCCAACGGCTACTTGCACCACATCGGTCTCATCCAATAGCAAATCCACCGTCAGCGCATCCAACGTGGCGACCACCATGGCCGGCGTGCTCGCCCGCTCGCCCACCTCGATGTTGACGGTAGTCACCGTGCCGGCCAGCGGAGCCGCCAACGTCGCCTGCGCCAAGTTGTACTCGGCTTGCGCCAGATCATATTCGGCTTGCTGCACCTTGATCTCCGCCAGACTCACAGCCTCATCAGCCGGCTGTGAGAGCAGCTTCTCCAAATTAGCCTCCGCCTGCTGGACTTTGGCCCACGCAGCCCAACGCTCATTGCCCGTCGCGCCGTCCACGGTGGCATTATAAGAAGCCTGCGCCTTCTCATAACCGGCTTGCGCCGCCCAGAGGCTGTTGGCTACCGGCGAGTAATCCACCTCGGAACGCCAACCGCCCCCAGCGCGGTCATAAGACGCCTGCGCCGCTTCCCGCGACACCTCGGTCTGCCGGAGCGCTACCTCTACCTGTGCGAGCTCCGCCGGCGTCGCAGCGCCGGTCACGCTAGCATAATCGGCCCGCGCGCCCCGGAGAGCAGCTTCCGAGGAAGCGATAGTCTCTGCGGAAACCCCATCCAACGTATCGTTCAAGTCGATTTTGGCTTGAGCGAGATTCAGTTCAGCCTGCGCCACGGCAGTTACCAGATCATCGGTATCCAACCGCGCCAACGGTTGCCCGGCGACGACCAC
>JAIOSN010000010.1 GCA_021107605.1 Anaerolineae bacterium
CAAATTTCATCAACCCGCCTACCCACAAAAAAGCGGGAGAGGGAGCATCGCCCCCATCCTCCGCCGAGATCCCACCACCCTTATGCGAACCAAATACGCAGCCAATTTGCTCACTGCATCCTTCACACTTCTCAGAACCCACAACACACTAGCGCCGATTCAAATCGTACGGAAAACTATTATACACCAAATAGACATTGGAGACAAACACCCCCTAGTGAAGGTTTCCGCAGCAGATCAGAGAAGAAAAATCAACGTTACTGCTCAACCATCTCCAGATAGATTGTGAGAATAGCTCCTTTAGGACGCTGCTAACCGCCGATTTTTTGCTTTTATCTGCGCGCATCTGCGTCCGCTCTGGAATTTTGCAGGGTGGCTGAACAGTAACAAATCAACCCCATCTAGAGCGGATCTGATTTCCCCTGCGATGGGCTACTGCTCCGAAAACACGAATCTCCCAACACAAAAAGTCCCGTAGGCATTGAACCTACGGGACTGAGATTTCAACTACGGCTAGGCAGTTTCTTTCTCCGGCACCGGGAGCTCGTCTAACGCCACCTTCTCGCCACAGACCGTGCATTCCGCCACTCTGCTGCGCGCCACGACCAACATCCCGCCACAGTGCGGGCAAGGCTGCGGCAGCGGCTGCTTCCACGAGGTGAACTCGCACTCCGGCCAGTTGGAACAACCGTAGAAGACCCGCCGGCGTTTCTTGGTGCGGCGCACCAAGAGCTCCCCACCCTCACACGCGGGACAGTGCATCCCGATCTTCTCCACCCACGGCTCGGTCTGCCGGCAATCAGGGAAGTTAGAGCAGCCGATGAATTTACCATAGCGGCCCCACTTCACAATCAGCGGAGCGCCGCATTGCGGACAATCGCGCCCCACGAATTCCTGCTGCCTCATCTTGGGAATGGCTTCATCGGCCTTCTCCAACGCCTTCTCGAAGGGACCATAGAAGTCGTGGAGCAGCGTGGGCCAGGCGCGCTTACCTTCAGCGATCTCATCCAGCTCGCGTTCCATCCGCGCCGTGAAATCCACCGTGATCAGGTCAGGAAAGTGTTTCACCAGCACATCATTGACCAACTCGCCAATATCCGTCGGTACCATCCGGCGGCGCTCGCGTCTCACATACCCCCGTTGCTGGACGGTAGAGATAATTGAGGCGTAAGTGGAAGGTCTCCCAATACCGTACTTCTCCATCGTCTGGATCAAGAGAGCGTCGGAGTAACGCGGCGGCGGCTGCGTGAAGTGCTGCTCCGGCAACAACCGCACCAAATCCAAGAGCGCGCCCGCCTGCAACGGCGGCACCGGCAAGGATTGCTTTTTCTGCTGCTCCGCGCCGTTATCATCCGTCTTCGTCTTCTCTTCATAAACCACCAGGAAGCCGGGAAACCGGAGCGTCGAACCAGAAGCGAGGAACAGATAAGGTTTATCTTCACCCCGACCGGCGAGAATCTTAACGCTGCGAGTATCGTAGAGCGCGGGGTTCATCTGGCTGGCGATAAACCGCCGCCAGATCAGATCGTAAAGCCGGTACTGGTCCCGGGAAAGATATTTTTTGATCACCGTGGGTGAGTGTGGGACTCCCGTGGGACGGATCGCCTCATGCGCCTCCTGTGCGCCTTTGGATTTGGTGACGTATTGGGGCGGCTCGGCAGGCAAGAACTTCGCCCCGTAATGCTCGGCGATGTAATCGCGCGCCTGTCGCTGCGCGGACTTCGCCACGTTGGTGCTATCCGTGCGCATGTAAGTGATCAACCCCTCCGGCTTACCGTTTCCCAGATCGATCCCCTCATAGAGCTGTTGCGCGATCCGCATCCCTTTACGCGCCGAAAAGTGCAACTTGCGCGCAGCCTCCTGCTGCATCGTGCTGGTGGTATAGGGAGCCGCGGGCCGGCGGCGACGTTTTCCGTTTCGCACCTTAGAAACGACGTACTCCGCCTCGGCCAACTCATCCAAAATAAGCTGAACCTCAGCCTCACTACCCAACTCCACCTTCGCCCCTCGAATACGCGAGAGTTCCGCCGTGAAGAGCGGGCGTTCACCCTCCACCAGTTGCTGCGGCTTAAGTTCTGCCTCTAGCGACCAGTACTCGTTTGGCTCAAAAGCATTGATCTCCCGTTCCCGCTCCACAATCAAACGGAGCGCAATCGACTGCACGCGCCCGGCCGAAAGCCGGCCCCGTATCTTCCGCCAGAGCAGTGGGCTGAGCTTGTAGCCTACCAACCGATCCAAAATGCGCCGCGCCTGCTGCGCATCCACCAGATTCATATCCAACCCATGCGAATGCTCGAAAGCTTTCTGCACCGCCTCCTCCGTGATCTCATGGAAAACCACACGGTGCAGCCGCGCCGGATCCACCTGCAAAACCTGCCCCAAATGCCAGGCAATCGCCTCCCCCTCGCGGTCAGGGTCGGTGGCCAGATAAATATCGGCGCACTTCTGCGCCTTAGCCCGTAACTTCTTCACCACCTCGCGCTTCTCATTGGGAACGCGATAACGCGGCTCAAAATCATGCTCCACGTCCACGGAGAGCTTAGAACGCAACAGATCGCGCACATGCCCCACCGATGCCTGCACATCATATCCCTTCCCCATCATCCGCCCCACCGTGCGCGCCTTCGTCGGCGACTCCACAATGATCATCTTACCCGTGGGCGGCGGCGGTTCCGGTTTAGGCGGCGGCGTCAGGCCCTCATGCAATTCCGTCCGTCCCATCCGAAACATATTTGTCCCACACTCAGCACACTTGCCCCGCGCAGCCGGCTGTGCCCTCTTAGTAAAAACAGGCTGTGGCGCTACCATCTCCCGCTTAGTTTTACATTTTACGCAATAAGCTATTACCTTTATCTCTTCAGTCATCACTGCCCTTCCCCTCCTAACCTAACACGGCTCAAAATCATAAAGGAAAGCCCTAGAGTGTCAAGTAACACTCAAAAATCTCGCGGAGCCTGCAACTGCCAGCTTTTTCTTTGGGAAATTACAAAGGCGGCCTCCATCCATCTGCCCTACGTTGAGCCGCCCCATCCCTTCATCAAAATTGGGACAGGAAAAGCAAACACTCCCCCCTCCTGCCTCCCGTCCACACCCAGCAAATGCTATACCAGCACACTTAGGATTGCGTCGCAAGCAACTTGTGCGACTTAGTTTAGTGCGCGGTCCAACGGGAGAGCTGCCTAACTGAACTTGTCATTCCTCGACTCCGTGCTCCTCGCTTTGCTCAACGCACTATGCTCCTAAGAAACAAATTCTGTTTCTTGCCCCATGCGGGGCGCGAATGCGCCATGCGTAGCTCGGAAGGACAAGTTGCCAGGCTAGCCGGCTAGCCCCGTTTACGGGGCGTGGTTCCGTAGCCCGTGGTCTTTAGCCACGGGCAGTTGGCTGAAGGTCGGCCGCCGCAGGTGAACTGCGTGCGCCAGCCGCGACTTCCCGGCTACAAGCAGCCCTCCGATTTCTTAAAGAAATCGGAGGGCTTTACCTTTACTTTGGCTCTTTAGGATTTCGCGGGGGCGCTCAAAAATTTACCACGGATTTCACAAATTAGCACGAAAAAACAAAAAAATCTTGTGTAATCTGTGGTTAAAATTTACGTCGCGAGGTACCCACCACGCCAAGTCCCCGAGACCTTTTACTTTTTTTCACGTTAATTCGCGTTAATTCGCTGTTACTTTACTTCAGAGCTTGTCCGCGCGCCCCTCCGCCCGTTTGTACTGTGTGCTATAATATCCTTAAGAGTGGCAAGAAAACCAGAGGTGCTAAATGACAATGAAAACAGCTATTTCAATACCTAATCCCCTCTTTGAAAATGCCCGACGGCTAGCAGGGATACAATGCTGCCCGACGTACTCGGAATGCTGGTACAGGTAGATAGAACACAATGAAGGTACCTAATGCAGACTATGCTGTAGTAGACATTAGGACGCAGATAAACGCTGATTTTCTATTTTATCTGCGGAAATCTGCGCGAATCTGCGTCCGCTCTTGAATTTTGCAGGATGGTTGAGTAGTAACCAGGGATCTTTACTTCGCGTTAATCCGCTGTTACTTTACTTCAGAGCTTATCCGCGCACCCCTCCGCCCGCAGACGTTGCACGATCTCGCGTACCCGCTCGGATTGTTCGCGGCCCGTGATAAGCGTCGCATCCGGGGTGTCAATCACGATCAAATCTCGGACGCCCACAGTCGCAATCATCCGCCCGCTCTGCGCCCAAACCAACGTCCCCTGCGTATCCACCGCCAGATGCTCCCCCAGACTGACATTCCCCTGCGCGTCAGCAGCGTGCAATGCCAGCACCGCGTCCCAACTGCCCACGTCCGACCAGCCCATCTCCACCGGGATGACGGCTACGCGCTCCGCTCGCTCCATGATGCCGTAGTCGATGGTCTCTTTCCGGATAGTAGGCCAGACCCGTTGCAGCCGCGACTCATACTCGCCGGTGCCCAACACCTCGCCCAACCCGGTCAACGTCGCGCCCAACTCCGGCAGCAGTTTAGCTATCTCCTCCAAAATCCGTGCCGCCTGCCAGACGAACATCCCGCTATTCCAGGAATATTGCCCAGAAGCAAAGAACCTCAGCGCGGTCTCCGCATCGGGCTTCTCGGCAAAACGTGCGACCTGCGAATAAGTGAAGTCTCCAGCTCTGCCCAACCGCTCACCCCGGCGGATATAACCGTAGCCGGTGGAGGGAAAGTTCGGCTGGATACCCAATGTGACCAGATAACCCGCGTCAGCGACCAATTGCGCCGCCACCAGCACCGCGCGGAAAGTCTCTTCACGGCGGATGTAGTGATCTGCGGTGAGCACCGCCATCACCGCGTCGGGATCTCGCGCTCGCAAGTGCAGCGCCGAAAGGCCAATACAAGCCGCCGTCCCGCGTCCCAACGGCTCCACAATGAAGTTCTCACGCGGCAACTCCGGCGCCTGCTCCGCCAACGGCTCCACCTGCTCCGCCGCCGTCACCACGCAGATCCGCTCCGGCGGCAACAGCGGCAGCAACCGGTCCACGGAAAGCTGAAACATCGAGCGATCGCCAAACAAAGTCAACGTCTGCTTGGGATGCGCCCGCCGGCTCAGAGGCCATAACCGCGTCCCGCCGCCCCCGGCCATGATCACAGCGTACAAATGTTCGTGCATGTTTTCTCCTCGCTAATGAATTTCTTTAGGCATAAAAAGGTTATCTCACCACGGAGACGCAGAGAGCACTGAGAAGTTAGCAATTAGCGGTTCGCCATTTGCCATTTGCCATTTGCCATTTGCCATTTGCGGATTCTACA
>JAIOSN010000164.1 GCA_021107605.1 Anaerolineae bacterium
GCCCCACACCGACTTTGGTCCCTGACCAGCCCACGCCGACCTATGCACCCTATCTACTCCACACCGTTAAACGCGGCGACACGCTCTCCACAATTGCCGAAAAATACAATGTCAGCATGGCTGATATTCGGTGGGCCAATGATATTCCCTCCGATTCCACCACGTTACAGGTAGAACAGCTACTGCAGATTCCACAGTACACACCTACCCCAGAAGCTCAGCAACCGACTATGGTCGCCGGCACACCCGCCCAGCGAGCCGGCTACGCATCTCCTACCCTACTCTATCCACCTGCGGGGATGACTTTCACTGGCGCGCAGACACTGGTTATGTTACAATGGACCTCCACCGGGATCTTAGAGGAAGAAGAGTATTACCGAGTAGAGCTCATAACTCCCACCGGAGATAAATCAGCAAGCACTTATACTTACCTGCGCAGCACCGCGTGGCGGGTACCGGAAGAGCTCTTCCCTGCTCCAGAAATAGCCAATCGTACCTGCTCTTGGCGCGTGGCAATTGTCCGCCGCAGCGGTCCGGTAGCTAAACTAGTCGATACAGTTATCAGCCCAGCTGCGGAAAAGCGTACTTTTTTCTGGAAACCAGCACACCAATAACCCTCATTTAGCACGGCAGACGAAGGAGAAGAAATATGCAAAACAGAAATCAAGCCCGGACTCCCGCAGAATTTTTCTCACAGAGCTATCGGCTCTCCTGCACTTTTGACGCCCGTCACCATTCTTTGGGAGATTTGCTCTATGCTACCACCTCAGATTACTTGATGTTAGATAATGCCTACATTTCTCCCATTGACCATCCATCCCATATCTCAGCCGACTATCCGCGTGTCGTCATTATCAAAGGAAGCCTTACCTTTGCGCTAACCACCTACAAAGATGATGCGCTACGCCATGATCAAAAATATGGTGGGTACCTGGGTACCCAGCTAACTACAGTTTTCATCACCCTCCCGCACTTTGAAATCACCGGGGAGCTACGCATCCCTGGTCGTTTTGATCCTCGCATCTTGCTTAGTTCACAAACAGGAATGTTCATCACGTTACTTAACGTAACCGCTCGGTTAACCTCGAATCAAGAAATTACTTATCACGGGGAAGCCGCCATAATTAATAAAAACCAGATCAGTTTCATGGGATTACCCGATCGCTAGCGGGGGGAGATTACAAATGACACACATTCTGATAATTGATGATAACTATGAGATGCTAGAGATGCTCAAGACGATCTTGGGGCAGAGAGAAACATACCAAATATCGCTCTCTGCCAATGGAAAAGATGGTTTGGCTAAAGCGCTCAAGGAACACCCAGATCTGGCTATCGTGGATGTGATGATGCCAGAGATAAGCGGCTACGAAGTAGTGCGTCGCCTCCGCGCAGAATCAAGTACGGCCAATATGGGGATCATCATTTTAACCGCACGCGGACAGGCCGTGGATAAGGCCGCCGCCCTCAAAGCGGGCGCAGATCATTACATGTCAAAACCAGTCAATGCGCAAGAGTTACTGGATATAGTTGACAAGATTCTCGCGGCGCCTCAATCGCAAAAAGAGTCCGCTCTCTATCCCGTTTTTAGCTTGCGTGGGGGGATTGGCGCCACCACTCTAGCTGTCAATCTCGCCTTGTTGCTCCAACATCTGAACGCCACCGCACTGGTTGATTTCTCACCCAACTCAGGACATTGCGCTTCGTACTTGGGTTTACATTCCAAGCAACACTGGGGTCAGTTGATCCAGGGAAACACCGATTCAACCATCGGCAGCTTAACCCTGAAACATCACTCGGGGTTACGATTGCTGGCCGCGCCACCAATCCCTATTCCCACAGAGCAACTCACCGAAGCAACGGTGGAACTGCTGCTCACTGTTTTACAAAAACACCTCCGTTTTGTGGTAGTAGATATGCCCCCCGTACTAAATGCCACCAGCATACTCCTACTAGAAAAAGCTACTAGGGTAATCCTGGTAAGTGGCTCCGACTCTCCCGGCCTCCAAACCACACTACGCACTTTGCAAGCATTGCAAAAATACCAAGATAAATTAATATTGGTGCTCAACAACGTTACTCCTGGCCACCAGTTGCCCCTATCAACAGTGCAACGTGTGCTCCACATACCAATCGCGGCACAAATTCCCTATTATGCCAAAGAGATTGACACTAAACAGGCCGGAGCTCCGGCCGTGCTCAGCCAACCAAAGTCACCAATAGTGATCAATTTGCAGCAGGTTATCCGCACCTTACTGCGTAAGTAGTTTAATAGACCTCCGAAGTCTTGGGGGAACAGTTGACCGCGTTTGTAGACCTTTGAGGTCTAAGGAGAAGTTGCCGGCCAACACAAATAAGCCTTCCGTTTCTAGTAAGCGGAAGGCTTATCAATTGAATATCGTGACGTTGGCCTGGCTGGTTTCCTAACCGAGCCACAAACGGGCGCAGGTCAGACAAAAGATCATCCCACTCTAAAGACTGATACACCCCAAGACCACCAAGAAAAGCCCGCCTATTAACGCCACATCGAGAAAAAGTAAGACTGCGAGCACAAACCGTTGCCAGGGAAGCAGTCCCAGCCCGATGCCCAACCAGGTTGCCAAATCATCGCTCCTCTTCTCCCGCAGCTCCAACATCTATAACACCCCTTGAAATATATTTAGGTGCATTTCATTGCGGTTCAATTTCTGGTAGCGTGTTCCGTTTGGAGAAGCTTTACGCAATACGCACCATACGCCAACCATTGGAAACGCACCCCTTACATTTTTACCTAACTTGAAATGAGCATACCTCGACCAACAGAAAAAGTCAATATGCCCTCACAATTACCACGTGAGTTCTATGCTCGGGCCACCCTCACTGTGGCGAAAGAACTGCTCAACAAACAGCTGGTGCGGCTCCTGCACGGCGAACGGCTCGCGGGGCGCATCGTGGAGGTTGAAGCATATATCGGTGCCGGAGATCAAGCTTCTCACGCGCATTGCGGCAAAACAAAGCGCAATGCGGCCATGTTCGGGCCGCCGGGTCATGCTTACGTTTATCTGATCTACGGCATCCACCACTGCCTGAATTTTGTCACCGCCACGGAAGGCTACCCAGCCGCCGTCCTCATCCGCGCCCTAGAACCGATCACCGGGCTGACCACCCAATGGCGCTTGCGCGGCCCCAAACGTTCCCCACAGGAGCTGACCAACGGGCCAGGCAAACTCTGCCAAGCATTGGCAATTGACCGCCGGTTCGATCAAGCCGACCTTTGCGTTCCGCAAAGCACTCTCTGGGTTGAAGACGCTGACGTTATCCACGCTTCCCGGCTGGTCGCCACTCCGCGCATCGGCGTGACGGGCGATGCGCGAGCGCGTAACGTGCTCTGGCGTTTTTTCATCCGGGACAATACCTGGGTGAGCAGATAAATCAACATAGATACTTGCACCAAAAAAACGGGGCAGGAGACATCTCCCACCCCGTTCGCGTTTCAAAACGTGTCGCGCTTAAGCGAAGCGTTCCGCCAAAATATCTTCCACCGTAGGCCTACCAATTACCTGTAATTCATACCGCACGCGCTGCATAGGATGCTTGATTTTCAAGATGCGCGTGAGATCAATGGGCGTGCCGATTATCACCAAGTCACAAGGCGTATTGTTGATGGTCTCCTCTAGCGCCTTTATCTGCTCTGCCCCGTAACCCATCGCGGGCAAAACCGTACCGGTACCCGGATATTTCTTGTAAGTATCCACAATCGAACCCACCGCGTAGGGACGCGGGTCGATAATCTCGGCCGCGCCAAAACGTTGCGCGGCCACGTAGCCGGCCCCGTAGGTCATGCCACCATGCGTCAATGTGGGCCCGTCCTCGATTACCAAGACACGCTTGCCACGAATCTCCTCCGGGTGATCCACGAAGAGCGGGGAAGCCGCCTCGATTACCGTCGCCTCGACATTTACCTCCTTCAGACTCTGGTAAATTTCGCGCACGCCAGCGTAATCAGCAGTATCCATCTTGTTGATCACAATCACGTCCGCCGCCCGGAAGTTGGCCTCGCCAGGATAATAGGAAAGCTCATGCCCAGCGCGGTGCGGGTCGGCCACTACGATCCAGAGATCCGGGATGTAGAAGGGTAAATCATTGTTCCCCCCATCCCAGACGATCACATCGGCCTCTTTCTCCGCTGCGCGCAAAATCAGTTCGTAATCCACACCGGCATAGACAACCACCCCTCGATCAATGTGCGGCTCGTATTCCTCGCGCTCCTCGATAGTGCATTCATGCTTATCCAAGTCGGAGTAATCCGCGAAACGCTGTACAGCCTGCTTGGCCAGATCACCATAAGGCATAGGATGCCGAATAGCAACTACGCGCTTGCCCATCTGTTGCAACAGATCACAGACGCGCCGCGTAGTTTGGGATTTACCAGAACCAGTGCGCACAGCGCAGACGGCCACCAGCGGCTTACTGCTCTTGAGCATAGTGGCGTTCCCACCCATCATGCGGAAATCGGCGCCCGCTGCGTTGACCAATGAAGCCTTGTGCATCACGTATTCATGCGGCACATCTGAGTAGGAAAAGATCACCTGATCAATTTTCTCTGCGGTAATCAGCTCAACGAGCTTTTCTTCGGAATAGATAGGAATGCCCGCTGGATAAAGTTCGCCCGCCAACTCCGGAGGATACCTGCGTCCCTCGATGTTAGGAATTTGTGTCGCGGTAAAGGCCACTACTTCGTAGCTCTCGTTATTACGGAAGTAGCTGTTAAAGTTGTGAAAATCACGTCCGGCCGCGCCCATAATTAAAACCCGAATTTTTCCCATAGCTTAGCTCCTTTTGAAATATATCACTAACAGTAACTAATAAGACTGCTCATGTTGTACTCAACAGCAGAGACCATTCACTACTCTATCTGATTCCCACCATCCTCGCAAGTGAAATTCCGAAACAAAAACGACGCCAATCCTCACTTCGGAAGGCGCCACAAGCTCTCGGCACTTAATTGAAAAACGATTTATCAGTTCTTCTCGTTCAACTCCGTTTGCCCAGACTCCAGGATAACCTGCCTAATCTCATCGCTTTGCGAAAGTAATGCACCTAAAACTCCATTGATAAAACGTGGCGCACTATCTCCCCCAAAAGTCTTGGCCAATTCTATTGACTCGTTGATAGCCACTTTGTAAGGCACCCCGCCCACAGCAAACTCGTACAGAGCCATCCGCAAGAGATTGCGATCAACCACCGCGACCTGCGCTAAAGGCCATTGGGAAGCATGTTGCTGGATATAGTGATCCAAAATACCACTACATCCCAGCACACCCACTACCAGCTCCTGGCAATACTCATGCACCAGGGGGACTGCTTCGGTATCCCGTTCAAAACCACGTTGTAAGACCACTCCTACCGGATGCGTAGTCACATCAACTTCGTAAAGAACCTGTAATGCCAGCTCCCGAGCAAGACGTCGCCCCCCTTTCATTTCAAAAAACTGGCTCCCATCTTACGCCGTCTCTCTCTCTTCTGCTTGCGCAAAAATCACGTCCTCAATGTAAACGTTGACTGTCTCAACCGGCATCTCTATCATTTTTTGAATGGCTTGGGTAACATCTCTCTGGATAGTCTGTCCCAATTTAAGCAAGCTGATTTCAGGAGCAGCTAGAACATGCAATTCGACAGAGACTCGCCCTTCATTTACAGATACTTCCACAGGTTTATGACTCAGCCCTAAAAAACGCTTCCCTTCAACCTGCTGGAAGATTTGCACCACTCCGGCAACTTTTTGAGCTGTCAGACGAGCAATAGTCTCCAATACCTCCGGCTCTACGGTGATTTTACCAGGAACCGCTTCATTTATGCCCATCTAGATAACTCCTCTGACCTCTACCGATACCCACTCAGTACTGGCGTTTATTCTTCTTTCGCTGTTAAGACCTGCCGGCCACGATAAGTCCCACAGTTGCGACAGACGTGATAAGGACGAATCATTTCCCCGCATTCAGGGCAAGCGATTAAATGCGGCAAGGAAGGCGCTGCCCAGGTTTGCGCACGTCGATTCTTACGACGGCGGCTGGTAATACGATGCTTTGGTACTGCTCCCATCTCTTTTACTCCTTCACTATTTGTTTTATCTCTCGTTGCATGTAAACGCAACCAGCAGATATTATACGTCCAAGAGTACTTCTGTCAACTTAGCAACCGGGACTTTCAGCTCCCTTTTCCTTGTGCCCTAGCCCACACCTTGAGCTGTCTGGCTTTTGCCACTACGCCTTTATTCCTCTTCCAGACGGCGTTCACGCGCGCTCTCAATCCGGGCCAATCCATTCTCCACTTCCCGCAGCGAACGTTTCATCTCTTCCTCAAGTTGACTGAGCACGGTGAAAACATACTCATCCGCATCAGCACGCATCGTTGCAGTTTCTTGTGCTGCTTGCCGGTAGATGGTTTTCACCTGCTTGCGAGCCTCCCGCACGAGCTTATGTTCATCTACTAGGTTTTCCATCTCTCGCTCGGCGCCTACTAAGATCTGCTGCGCCTCCTCCTGCGCTTGCTGCAACAGCTCCTGCCGCCGCTGAACAATCTGCCGCGCTTGCTGCACCTCGCCGGGCAACGCCTGACGTAACCGCTCCAACTGGCTCCGCACTTCAGCCTCGCTCACTGCCCTACTCCCCGAAAGGGGGATTTTAGGACATTCTTCCAACAAGTATTGTTCAAGTCGCTGAATCAAAAATTCTATATCCATGATTCAATCTCCTCGTTAGGTAACGCGAAAATGCCCTACCCTAATCGCGCAGAGAGACCAACTGTATCGATTCATCCGTGCATGAGGCTTCCGCCCGCTTGCACGCTAAGGCCTGTTGAACATGCGGAGGCACCAGGCTAGACACATCGCCCCCCAACATGAAAATTTCCTTGATAATGCTCCCGGTAAGGAATGCGTATTCCTGGCGGGTCATCAGACAGATTGTTTCCATACCCGGCTCAAGTTGATTGTTGGTCAACGCCATCTGATACTCCAGCTCAAAGTCAGAGATAACCCGCAACCCCCGTACCAGCACTTGAGCGCCCCTAGATTTAGCGAACTCCGTCGTCAGTCCCCCATAGGGACAGACCTCGATATTGGCAACCTCACACAACGCCTCGCGCGCTAGCACTACCCGTTCTGCCGCCGAGAACAATAATTTTTTGTTTGGCCGGTTGTAAACAGCGACGATCAACCGGTCAAAGAGCACCGCCGCCCGCTTCGCAATATCAATATGTCCCCAATGGACTGGATCAAATGAGCCGGGATAGATAGCCACGCGCGGACTCATCAACTAACATCTCCCCCTGAAGCTGCTGGATTCCAGAGTTCGGCGACGCGGAGCGCCAAGCCGCGATGCTCCAGGCGCGATAAATCGCTATCTACCGCCAGCAACCTCTCAGCCGCCTCCCGTACCTCATGCAACAACCGCGTATCTCGCGCCTGCATAGCCAGAGGCAGTTCCGGGAAACCACTCTGGCGCGTGCCCAGGAACTCACCCGGGCCGCGCATCTCCAAATCCTTTTCTGCCAACACAAACCCGTCATTGGTGGCTTCCAACGCCTGCAACCGTTCCGCGGCCCGCCCAGAAGCATTCTGCGCCAGCAACAGACAATAAGATTGCTGCGCGCCGCGTCCCACTCGTCCCCGGAACTGATGTAATTGCGAGAGACCGAACCGTTCCGCGCCATCAACCAACATGACGGTAGCATTGGGCACATCCACTCCCACCTCAACCACGGAAGTGGCAACCAAAATATCCACCTCGCCACGCGCGAAAGCGGACATCCCCGCTTCCTTATCTGCGCCGCTCATCCGCCCGTGGAGCAAGCCCACCTGCAAAGATGGGAAGACTTCTTTCTGTAACCGCTCATATTCCACCACGGCCGCCCGCGCCTCTATCTTCTCCGATTCTTCAACCAACGGGTAGATGATAAATGCCTGCCGGCCCTGGGCTACCTCTTTGCGAATAAAAGCGTAAGCACGCTCCCGGTGCCACGGAGCCAAGACGCGCGTTTGGATCGGCTGGCGACCAGGCGGCAGCTCATCCAACACCGAGACGTCCAAATGCCCCCAGAGCGTCAGTTCCAGAGAACGGGGAATAGGCGTCGCGGTCATCACCAACAGATGTGGATTGTATCCCTTCTGGCGCAGAGCGCCGCGCTGTTCAACACCGAAGCGATGTTGCTCATCCACCACCACCAGCGCCAATTCGTCAAATTCCACCGCTTCTTGAATCAGTGCATGGGTGCCCACCACCAGTTGGACAGATCCCGAGGCTAACCCGGCGTAAATTTCCTCCCGTGCTTCCCCGGAGACGCTCCCCGTCAACAGACGAATTCCCGGGTGGGGAGCCGGGAAAATCGCTAGCAATTGCAGGAGAGTCTGATAGTGCTGCTCGGCCAAAATTTCAGTGGGCGCCATCAGCGCAGCTTGATACCCTTCCAATGCCACAATATCCATCAAGATCGCGGCCACCACCGTCTTGCCAGACCCCACATCTCCCTGCAAGAGCCGGTTCATGGGCCGCCCAGAAGCCAGATCCGCCATCATCTCATTCAACGAGCGACGTTGGGCTGCCGTTAGCTCGTAAGGCAGCTCCGCCGCCAACGCTTTCAGATAATCCAGTGGCGGCTTGACCTCTCGGCCCGGCTCCGCTTTCCACTGTTGCTTTTGCCGCAACAACCCCAACTGCAAGTAGAGTGTCTCCTCAAAGATCAAACGCCGCCGCGCGGCTTTAAGGCGTTCAGCATCTTGAGGAAAGTGAATGCCCCACAACGCTTGTTCTGTAGATAAAAGCTGGTGCCTCTCGCGTAAATACTCTGGCAGAGGATCCGGCAGCCGTGCAGCCCAGACACTCAGCGTCTGGCGCATCAACTTCCGTAACCAGCGGGCGGCTAAGCCCTCGGTCAGAGGATAGATAGGTAATATCTGGGGAGTACCCAGATCGTCCTGCCCAATACGTTCCCACTGCGGAGAATTCATAGTCAGGCGGCCCAAATACTCATCCACCTTGCCCCGCACCCGGAGCTGCATCCCTGGCTTAATGAGTCCCTGCAAATACGGCTGATTAAACCAGGTGATTTCCAACGTCCCTGTATCATCAGATAAAATAGCGTGGAACAGACTCCGCCCACCCCGCGTCTTCCGTACCCCCGCTTCCCAAACAGAAGCAAGCAACGTCACCCGCTCGCCAAACTCCAGACGATCAATCGTCTTAAGCTTGGAGTAATCCTCATACCGGTGTGGGTAGAGGGTCAACAAGTCCCCGATCGTCTTCGCGCCCACCTTAGCCAACAATTTAGCGCGTTTCTCTCCCACCCCCGGCAACAAATCCGTCGCGGCCCGTAACCCGCGCCCCACTGACGCCCCACTCGGCACCGGCTGCGCCTGAGCTGGAGGGGCAATTGGAACTGGCTCCTCTTCCCCCGGAGCCAACAAAGCCCACAACTGCTGCCAACATTCCGGGCGCACCGCCGCCGGCCCCGCACTATACTCCTCCATTCGCCGCGCCACCTCGGCTACCCAATCCACCCGCTCCGCACCGTAAACCCGCACGGCCTGCTTCTGCCATGTCCCCACATAGCGCGCCAACCCGCCCGCTACGGCTCTGTCCCGGAACGCATAATCCCGTTTCTCCAAAGTAAGCATCTTCTTCAGAGTTTCCAAAGGCTCTACCATGCACTCTCCCCGCAAAATCTCATCCCGCTCAGTTGATTACCAGTCAGTGTCCGTGATCTCTCTGCCATGTTATTAATTTCTGATCAATTCCCCTGGCGGCTCCCATCAATGTCATTGCGTACAGTTCAACCTACCGCACCGCCAAGTGGGGAGAGGAAGAGAGCTTCTCCGCGCGTCCCGCGCCACATTCCATCCCTCATCCCACTCACCAAAACTTCCCCGCGCCACCCGCTTGCACTAAGGCCACGCCCACGCCCTGCGGCCCGATATGTGTTCCAAAGATAGGGCCAACTTCCACCACCGGCAACTTCCCGCTGGGAGCATAAGGCTGCAGAGCCTCCCGCAGCGCCATCCAACTCTCTTCAGCCAGATCGCTATGCAACAGCACCAAGCGTTCCAAAGGACCGACCTCCGCCACCTGCCGGAGCAACCACGCCCGCGCCCGCCGGCGGGTACGCACACGCCCCAACAGGCGCGCCTCGCCCGCATGAAAAGATATCAAGGGCTTAACATTCAACCACTGCCCCAGCTGCGCCGTTGCCCAACTCACGCGACCACTACGTTTCAAATACTCCAACGTATCCAGCACTCCAATGATATATGTGCGCTGGCGCAACGCAACCACTAACTCCTTAACCTCAACTACCGTTGCTCCCTGCGCGAGAGCTTCAGCGGCTGCCTGGGCCAGAGATCCCAAGCCCATCGAAATTTGACCACTCTCCAACAGATGCACTCGCGCGCCCACCAGCTCCCTGGCGGCCAACTGCGCGTTGGCCTGCGTGCTGCTGAGAGAATTAGCCAGAAAGATTGCAATAATATCCTCCGCCCCCTCCGTGACCAACTCCTCGTAGAGCGCCAAAATCTCTCCCACACCCGGCGCAGCCGTCTGCGGCATCTCCCCACTCTGCGCCAACCGTTGATAGAAGCAACTCCGATCCAACGTACCATCATCACAATAATCCTCCCCCCCCAGCGAAAAATGCAGGGGAAGGATCCTGATACCCCAACGTTGCGCGGTCTCTACGGACAGATCCGAGGTACTATCCGTGAGCACGCGGATAGAGTTGCTCACCTAAAATTAAGTCCCTCGTAAACCACCAGCCCCAATCCATTGGGCCCCACATGCGAAGCCAGAATTGGATCGTAGAAAATAGTGGGGAAATCAATACCCGGCAATAGCTCTTCCAGCTCATCCCGCAACTCGGCCGCCTCCGCTGCAATTTCAGGCCCGTATCCTTGCAAAATCACCAATTGCCTAATGCACGAAAATTCAGAGGCAAACTCATCTAATCTATCCAACGCTTTCGACGCAGATCTACTCTTCTCCAGCGGGAGAATATCCCCCCGCTCGATTTCCATAAAGGGATGAATGCCTAAAAAGGAACCTAAAATCGCCTGCATGGCACTCAACCGGCCACTGCGCTGCAAATACTCCGACGTGTGTGAGATCATTGCCACATAAAGGTGCGGCATCATCCCTCGCAATTGACGCACAATGGCCGGTAATGGACAAGAGCCTTCCTGCAACAACATTCCGGCCCGCTCCACCAAGGCGCCCAACCCCATCGAGATCGTTTCAGAATCCAAAATGATAATATCGCAGCGTCCCATGAAATCCTGTGCGCCCAGACATGCATTTTTCATCACAGGGCTTAAACGGCCAGAGGAAAGAATTAATAACATCTGGTTGGTGCGATAGAGCGTGCGCGCAAACACCGCCCGGAAATCATCTGGTGAAGGGCCAATGATCTTCACTGCTTGCCGTTCTTTCATCAAATCGGATAACAGATCGATATGCCCAGCTACTTGCTGATCGTAAATATATGTTCTATCCTCCACCTGCGCCACAATAGGAAGACTGATCACCCCCAACTCTCGCAACCGCTCGGGGGGGAGATAAGCAGTACCGTCAGTAATCAATTGCACTCGACTCACTTCCGCTCCTCCATAAGACTTCTAATTCCGAAAACGTTCTTCCTTAACCCCACGCTATTCAATCGAAATCAAGTAGGGATAATGTGGTTGACCACCAAACATAACTTCAAATTCCAACTCTGGATATTCTACCCTCAGCCGTTCAATCAGAGACTCAGCCTCTTCAGCTATCACATCTTCCCCATAATAGAAAGTAATAAGTTCCCGTTCCTCAAGATCTGTTAACGCCAAGAGCTCTCTGACGATCTCTTCAAAAGTTTCACCGGCCACGACCATTTTGCCATCCAGTAAACCAATGGCATCCCCTTCCCGTACCTTCACCCCATTCACGGTTACACTGCGAACTGCCTGAGTCACCTCGCCAGAGACTACCTCCTGCGCGGCCTCTACCATGGCGGTCACGTTTTCATCCAGCGTAGCTTGAGGATTCAAAAAGAGCAATGCGCCCACCCCCTGAGCCATGCTGCGTGTAGGCACTACGGCAACCGTTTTCTCACTTACCCTCGCCGCTTGTTCCGAAGCCATAAAGATATTTTTGTTATTGGGAAGCACTATGGCTTGCTCAGTCGGCAACTGGTCAAGTGCTTTCACTATATCTGCCGTGCTGGGATTCATCGTCTGCCCACCGCGCACTATCACCGCCCCCAAACTTTGGAAGATCTGGGCCATGCCCTCACCGGCAGCTACCACCACCACCCCAATTTCATACGGGGCTAAATTCGCCACCAGCGGTGAAATTAGCTCCTTGCCCGGCCCCATCACTGGATGTACATCACGCCCGGCGATAAACTCCAGGTATTGGGCCTGCATATTTTCCGCCACCACATCCAGAAGCTCGCCATGCTGCACCCCATAACTAATCGGTATTCCTGGATCAGATACATGCACATGGACCTTGATGGTCTGAGAATCACCTACTATTAACGGGCAATCTCCCAGGGCCTCAATCCCCGCACGGATACTGGTCACATCCATATCCTGCCCGCGGACAATGAATTGCACATCATAAGGATAAGCCCTATCAAAATGAATATGCTCATGTCCGTAATCCGCATCAAATTGCCTTGCTGTGGAGAGATCCACCACTTGCGAAAGACGTTCATCCTCTGTCGTTTCTATTCCCGCGACCGAGTGCCACAGCCCCTCGAAGATCACCACCAAACCCTGCCCACCAGCATCCACCACCCCCGCCTCACGTAACACGGCCAATAACGAGGGGGTACGGGACTCACTAGCTTTCGCCGCGCTTACCAGCTGCTTAAAGAACTCCCGCATATCAGTCTCGTCTTTAGCAACCAGCTCCATCTCTGCCGCTGTCTCGCGAATTACCGTGAGGATCGTGCCCTCAACCGGTTTCACCACTCCTTTATAAGCCGTATCTGAAGCCGCACTCAGCGCAGCTGCCAACTCTGGCACATTCACGCGGGTCTTGCCGACCAGCCGCCTAGCCAATCCGCGCCATATCTGGGAAAGAATCACCCCGGAATTCCCCCGCGCCCCCATTAAGGCGCCATGAGCCACCTTCTCCGCGATCACCCCCACCTCCTCCTGCGGGAGATTTTCTATCTCCTCCCAGGCAGAGGTCATAGTCAACATCATATTGGTGCCAGTGTCGCCATCTGGCACCGGGAAAACATTCAAGACATTTATAGCCTCTTTATGTTGTCGCAATCTGACCAGCGCAGCCTTCACCATCCATTTTAGATCTTGGCCATCCAAGACCATATATTCCTCATGCACAGCCACAATTCACCGCCTCCCTACTCCTCGTCACTGACCCGGAGTGCCTGCACATGCACATTCACCGCTTCCACGGACATCTCCAATGCCTTTTCGACTTGATAGCGCACTACATTTTTTACACTCTGAGCCACGCTGGCAATACGTGTCCCGTATTCTACCACAACATAAACATTGATAACGATCATTTTGTTACGCACGCGAATCTCCACTCCTCGCTTGCGATCAGCTGAAAGTAAATCCGCCACCTCTGCGGCAAAGTTCCTGGGGACCGTGCCCACCACCCCGTAACACCTTTGCACAGATTCACTAACAATTGAAGAGATCGCCGCTGACGAAACCTCGATCTTCCCCTTAGGTCGAATTTGGTCACTCATATTTTACACCCTCCTAAGTTGCTCTTTATTCCGTATATGGTATTATATTCGCACAGAAATATAAGAGGTGAAATTACTATGGCAAAATGTGATATCTGTGGAAAAAGTACTCGCTTTGGTCGCAACGTAAGTCACTCAAAGAAATCCACCAACCGTAGATTTATGGCCAATATTCAACGCAAGCGCGTTATGATTGACGGCAGGATGCAACGCATTCATATCTGCACCCAGTGTCTACGCACCTTGACCAAACAACCAACGAGATAACTTTTACCCTCTCAATAAAACAGCTCCGTCTTAATGACGGGGCTGTTTGTGGTTCAGCAGGTTATTATTCTCTCTCTGCCGCATCCCGTAAATCAGCAATAGCCTGCGCTATTCCTAGTGGATATCTGAAAATTGCAGAACCGGCTACCAACATATCCGCCCCCGCCGCAATCACCTCAACAGCCGTCTCCACGTTTATCCCTCCGTCCACCGAGAGCCAAGCCTTACTCTGAGTTTCGTCCAACCAACTCCGGAGCTTCCGGATCTTAGGAAGCATCCCCGTAATAAATTTCTGTCCTCCAAAACCAGGATTGACAGTCATCACTAAGACCAAATCCAGCTCGGGCAAGAGATATTGCAACACGTCCTCTCCCGTCGCCGGATTGAGTGCCACCCCCGCCTTCGCCCCCAGCTCCTTGATACGGCATAGAGTGCGATGCAGATGAGTAGTGGCTTCTGGATGCACCGAGACCCAATCCGCCCCCGCCCTCACAAAATCCGCTAGATAACGTTCTGGACGGTCAATCATCAAATGCACATCCAGCGGCAAAGTCGTAACTTGGCGAATCGCTTTCACCACCGAGGCGCCAATACTGATATTAGGCACAAACTGCCCATCCATCACATCAATATGGATTAGGTCAGCCCCGGCAGCTTCCGCTTTTCGCACAGCCAGACCTATTTCAGTAAAATCAGCCGCTAGAATTGACGGAGCAATACGTATCCATTCACTCATAATCTGGTTATGATACAATGGATAATAAAAAAGACAACCACTGCCCTTATTTAATGGCGCGCACCTTCTGACTAAGGCCAGGATCAAAGTACCTACCAAATTCCAATTTGCTACCGTGCCCCGGCATTAAAAACA
>JAIOSN010000194.1 GCA_021107605.1 Anaerolineae bacterium
CCTTTTTCAGACCTCAGAGGTCTACCCATCCGCCGGGCGGTGACGAAATTCCGGTCTGGGTAAGCACTTTGACTAGCAAAATCTGTACACAGACCTCGGAGGTCTATCACGCCTGAGTAACAACAAAGATTGAAAAATCAGATTTTTCCAGGAGAGTCATTAATTATTCCCTCAAAATAAATCTTGTGGTATTTCCAGCTGTTGCCTCAGCGTTTCCACTGATTCTTGAGGCACGGGCGGTTGCTCCTGCTCCACAGCCGGTAACGTTACCGTGAACGTCGTGCCCACACCTACTACACTAGCCACCGCAATATTCCCTCCCAGAGCATCCACAATCTGCGCACAGGCGGGCAACCCCAGGCCGGTACCGCCGCTATCCCCTTTGGTGGTGAAAAAAGCTACCCAAATTTTATCTAGCAGTTCCGGGGGAATACCGGTCCCACTATCAATCACATCAATAGCCACCATCCCCGTGCCGTCAGCCCGATAAGCCCGCAAGGATAAGCGCGGCGGCGCGCTAGCAGCCATCGCCTCCATAGAATTCTTGAACAAGTTAATGAAGACTCGTTTAATCTGCATCCGGTCAGCGTGGAGTAATGGCAATTTTCCCTCCAACTCAAACTTCACTATCTCAGCGGGCAATCCCATTGAAGCAACCGTCTCACGCAACAGCGGCTCCACCGCAAAGGATTGCAATCGCCGTTCACGCGCCGGGCCAATGAGATCCTCTTTGATATGGAGAATCAATGCTGCACTCCCAGTGATAATCTCCAGATCTTCCAGGATTGACTCAACGCTCAACATACGCCTTAACCGTCTCTCAGACTGGCGTTCCAACCACTCCTGCACCAGCGCGATCTCCACACCCCGTTCCTCTAACTGCGCCACCGCCTGCGTCACCAGGCGCGCATATTTATGCTCGCGGACTTCAGCCGGTTGCCTGGAAAGCAACGTATGCGCCGCCACCAGGTAGCGCGTCAGATCCTCCTCTACCCGCTTCACAGACGCGGGGATCGGCGCGGCTTTGTTTCCCACCCAATGAATAGCCTCCCCGGTCGCCGTAGCTATCGCCTCAAAGGTCTTGGTGCGCAAGAGCTGCTCGTGAGCTGCTTCCAGATCATCCACCAACTGGGCATTGTGAATTGCTACCGCCAGCTGATCGGCCATCGCCTGCAAACTGGTAATATCCTCCTCACTGAAAGCCGCCGCCTCCCGGCTCTGCACCGTCAGCGCGCCAATCGCCTCCTCGCCCACCAAGAGCGGCAGCGCCATCTCCGAACGAGTGCGCGGCAGGAGCGGATTCTTGAAATGTACCGGTTCCTCACCCACATCTAATGCAATCCGGCCCTGTCGCTGGCGTAGAGAGGCCCCAATCATCGAGAAGCCGCCCACTTTAAGCCGGTGCCTCTGGGCGACCATCGTCGCCCCCGCCTTACCACGCCCCGCAGATAAGACCGCCCACTCGCCAGTCTCATCCAAAAGAAAGACGCCCGCATAGTAAAAGCCATACGCCTCGCAGATAACATCAACCATCTCGCTGAGCAACTTATCCAGGTCCAAAATGGAAGTAATATCTTTAGCTACCGTTGACGCAACCTTCAACAACCGCGTCCGGCGCTCGGCCTGTCTCAACAAATGTTGGTATTCACGGTGCATATTCGCGTTTTGGATAGCGATAGCTAGCTGATCAGCCATGCCCTGCAAGACCATCACATCTTCATCTTCGAAAGCCGCCGCCTCGGTACTCTGCACCGTCAACGCGCCGATCACCTCATCTCCCACCAGCAACGGCAACGCCATCTCCGAGTGCGTGCCGGGCAAGAGCGGATTCTTGAAGTGAACCGGCTCCGCGCCCACATCCAACGCGATCAAGGCTCGATGTTCGCCAGCGGCGCGCCCGATCATTGAATGGCCGTTCACGCGCAACTTATGCCCTTGCACCACCATCTTACGCCCGGCCTCACCGCGCCCGGCGTGTAACTCCATCCAACGTTTCGTCTCATCGCTGAGGAACACACCCGCGTAATAAAAACCGAACTCCTCGCAAATCACATCCACAGTTTCCCGTAATAACCGGTCAGGATTCAAGATCGAGGTTATATTACGGGCCACCTTAGAAGCCGCTCCCAGCAACGTCGCCCGATGGGCCGCGAGAGCTACATCTTTATCGCTCATCGTAATTCCTTCCCTAAAGTTGCTAATTGACGCCACTGAAATAAGCTAGTTCGCCGCAAAGGCGCGAAGAAAAATCTGTGGATAAAACTACAGCTGGTTCCTGGTCGCCGCCTCTACAAGCGGCAGCGTCACCGTAAACGTCGTGCCCACTCCGACCGCGCTAGTGACCGTGATCTCACCGCCCCAATACCCCACAATTTGCGCACAAGCCGGCAATCCCAGCCCGGTACCACCACTCTCGCCCTTGGTCGTGAAAAATGCCACCCAAATCTTATCCAACACTTCCGGAGGAATCCCCGCACCGCTATCCGTTACCTCAATAGCCATAAACCCAGGTTTTTCGGCTAACCGCGCGTCGATCCGCAAGCATTGCCTCTCGCATTCCGCCATCGCTTCCATAGCATTTTTGAACAAATTGATGAGAACTCGCTTAACCTGTACCCGGTCAGCGCGTAAGAACGGCAACTCAGCAGCAAATTCAAATTCCACGCTCTCCAGCGGCAAACCCATCCCGGCTACGGTCTCGCGCACTAATTCCTCTATCCCAAAAGATTGCACCCGCTGTTGGCGCGCCGGCCCGATCAAATCCTCTTTGATGTTCAAGATCGCCTGCGCGCTCCCCACGATAATCTCCAAATCCTCCCACAGTGAGTCCACGTTAAGTATCCGCCGCAACCGAGGCCAGGAAGACTGTCCCAACCAGGCCTGCGTGCCGGCCAGATCAAGGCCGCCTTCCTTCAGCTGCGCGACCGCTTGTGAGAACAACCGTTCATATTTACGCTTCTCGTCAACCGGCAGCTGCGCGGTGGCCAATAATTGCGCGGCTACCAGATATCTAGCCAGATCTTCCTTGATGCGCTCCACACTACCGGGGATGGGGGCCGCCTTGTTCCCCACCCAATGGATCGCCTCGCCGGTCGCCGTAGCTATCGCCTCGAACGTCTTGGTGCGTACCAGCTGCTCATGCGCTTTCTCCAAATCCTCCAACAGCCGCGCATTAGTGATCGCCACCGCCAATTGATCCGCCATGGCTTGCAAGCTGGTAATATCTTCCTCGCTAAAAGCGATCTTTTCCTGGCTCTGCACCGTCAGCGCGCCAATCACCTTATCCCCTACCAAAAGCGGCAACGCCATCTCCGAATGCGTCTCGGGCAAGAGCGGATTTTTGAAACGTATCGGATCGGCGCCCACATCCAGCACGATGCGCCCCTTACGTTGCGCGAGACAAGAGCCAATCATCGAAGCTCCCCCCACGGCCAACCGGTGCCCGTCTGCCACCATCTGCGCGCCAGCCTCCCCGTATCCCGCCCGCAAGAAAGCCCACTCACCACTCTCATCTAAGAGAAAAACCCCGGCGTAGTAAAATCCGTAAGTCTCGCAGATAATATCCACCGTCTTGTTGAGCAACATGCCCATATCCAAAATGGAGGTGATATCTTTACCTACCCGGGCCGCAGCCTTCAACAGCCGCGCGCGCCGCTGGGCTTTCTTCAACAAAAGCTGATTTTGGCGATTCAAGCGGCGGTTTTCCCCCAATGTCTTGGTCAACTCGCGCACCTTCTCCTCCATGCGCGCGACCAACGTCCGTTGGTAAGCCTCACGAAAAGTATTATCTTGCAGATACTCCCGCTTACCGTCTAAGAACGCCGCCACTTTATCGGGGAAAGTATCAGGATCAATCGGCTTGGAGAGATAGCCATCGCAACCGGCCGCCAACGCACGCTCACGGACATGTTGCGTCACATCGGCCGTCAACGCCACCACCGGCACCTGCGGCAAGAGCGCCTTGAGGCGCGTCGTCACCTCAAACCCGTTGAGATGTGGCATGTGCAGATCCACCAGAATCAAATCTGGCCGCTGCGCCACCGCCATATCCAGGCCCTCCAACCCCTCAGACGCCTCCAAGAGTTCATAGTGCCGCGAGAGGAGCCGTCGCACCAAAAGACGCACGGAGAATGTATCATCAATACAGAGGACCACTTGCCTAGCCGTCATACCTACCCGCTCACCCTATCAGCTAAATGGCAAAAAATCATTCCGAATTATACGTGGGAAGGGAACAGAAGCAAGCCCACGCGCACCATTATCCGTGTCAAGGCAAAATTTTGTAGTACAATGGAGTTGCCTTAAAAACATATCTGCTGCAGTATTTAGCTACGAAAATCTCAGCGCCCTCTGCGGTGAGATTTTCAGAGGAGAAGAAATGACCCCCACAGAAAACCTCTTGGCAACCGCTAACGGTCGCCTGATTGCCGTCAATAGAAGTCAAATTCGGACCGAACCCAAAACCGCCGGCGTCTCCGGTGAGCTGGTGGCCGGTTACGGGCTGGTCGGCGACGCGCACGCTGGACTTGGCGAGCGCGAGATCGCTCTCATCGCCGTAGCCGAAATTGAAGCATTCAATCGCACCCATCAACTCGGCGCGGGGCCAGGTTCCTTCGCCGACAACCTCACCATCTCCGCACTGGATCGGACCCAGCTGCAAGTGGGAGCGCCACTGCAACGCGGCCCCACCCGGTTGGAATTAGTACAGCGACGCCAACCC
>JAIOSN010000333.1 GCA_021107605.1 Anaerolineae bacterium
CGCCAAGAAAAAAACAAGGGTACTACTCAGACTGGCCTATTTTCAGACCTCCGAGGTCTACCAATCTGCCACTCGGTGGCGCAATCTTGGTTTTGGTAGGTACTTTGCCCCGCAAAACCTATGTCAAGACCTCGGAGGTCTATCACGCCTGAGTAGTAACAGAATTAGTTTTCTGAAGGTCAAGTTTAAAATCTCCGTGCTCTCCGTGCCTCCGTGGTGAAACACTTAGTTTTTCAACAGACTCAAATTATCTCGATCTCTAGCTCAAGCCACAGCCCGAATTGGCGCTCCACTTCAGTCTGCGCCAACCGGATGAGTTCCAAGTAATCCGCCGCAGTTCCCTGCCCCTGGTTGATAAAAAAGTTGGCGTGTTGAGGAGAGATCATTACATCTCCTCGCCGCACCCCTTTCAAGCCGGCGGCTTCGATCAGACGTCCGGCATAATCGCCCGGCGGGTTAGCGAAGACCGAGCCGAGCGACCGCCCCGGCGGCTGGGTTTGCCAGCGTCGCTGTTTATACCCTGCCGCGCGCGCCTGCAACTGTGCCGGTTCCCCTTCCCGCAATTGGAAGGTTGCCCGAAGCACAATCTCGCACTCTGCCGCATTATGTGCTTTTAAGCGACTGCTCCGGTACTGAAAGTTGAACCATTCCGCATTCACCGTCTTGATGCCATCCGGACTCACGATCTCAGCGGAGAGCAACAAGTCCGCCGTCGTGCCGCCAAAGGCGCCGGCATTGTTCACCACCATGCCGCCCACCGTCCCCGGTAAACCGGTGGCCCAAGTTAAACCATCCCAACCGCGCCGCACAGCTTCACGCGCCACGCGCGCCACGCTCGTGCCGCCGGCCACCCGCAAGCGATACCCCTCTTCAAAATACAATTCTGACATTCGATTGAGAATCGTAACACCGTGCAGTGGCGCCGCGGGGAGCAGACAATTGGTCAAGCCGCCAAAAACCCGCACCGGTAATTCCAACTGCCAAGCTTGCGCGAGCGCCGCCAACAATTCCTCCTCACAACCAGCGAACACCAGCACATCGGTCATCCCGCCAATCCCTAAAAGAGAATGATGCTCCAATGAAGCGTTCTGCTGCGCGATAGTGCGCATCATCCAAGCAAACTCCGCCAGACGTTCCGCGTAAGAGCGCATCAGTCCCTCCCCAGGGCCGCCAAGAGCTCACGGCCCACCACGTACTCATCCCCGGCCCCCAGCAACAAGACCAGATCGCCGGGAGCTGTCATGGCTACCAGCCGCTGCGTGGCTTCCGCCAGCGAACCCATCGCCGAAACCACCGGCGCGGTCAGCTGGGCCGCCAACTCACACTGGCTAACCGTGCCATCATCCACCTCACGGGCCGCGTAGATGGGCAAGACCAACACCGCATCGGCCCCATCGAAAGCGGTCACAAATCCATCCCAGAGCGCCTTGATCCGGCTGAAGGTATGCGGCTGCCAGACAGCGATCACCCGGCGCTCCGCGTAACGTTGCCGCGCCGCGCCCAACACCGCCTTGATCTGGGTAGGGTGATGCGCATAATCATCAACCACTATCACCCCACGCGCGCTGCCCAAGACCTCGAAGCGGCGGGCCGTGCCGGTGAACGCTTCCAACGCGGCGCAGGTCCTCTCCACAGGAACACCTAGTTCCGTTGTCACCGCCAGCGCGGCCAGTGCGTTGAGAGCATTGTATTCACCCGGCAGCTGCAAACGGATAGTTCCCACCACCTCTCCCTCGTGCAGCGCAGTGAACGTCACCCCGCCCCGGTCATTGGATTGCAGCTCCACGGCGCACCAGGCCAATCCCCCCCCGGCCCCTTGCCCGTAGAGCAGGAGTTTCCCGCCGTTGGCATGATAAGAAATGCCCACCAAGCGAGCCAGTCGATCATCACTACAGGCCACCAACGCGCCATCGGGGCGAATCCGATCCACAAACTCGCCAAAAGCCAGCCGTACAAACCGCGTGCTGGGGAAACAATCCGGGTGATCGAACTCGATATTGGTCACCACGGCGATCTGCGGCGTCAGAGAGAGAAAGGTGTTCTGGTACTCATCCGCCTCGATGACAAAGAGCTTGTCCTGGCCGGCGTGCGCGTTGGTGCCCAAACTCGCCACCATCCCGCCCACGATGTAAGTAGGATCGCGGCCCGCCGCCAGGAGAATGGCGGCGATCATGCCCGTCACCGTGGTCTTGCCGTGCGCGCCGGCGATAGCCACTACATCATAGCCCGCGGTCAATTGGGAGAGGAACTCCGGGCGGCGCATAGTGGGAATCTCGCGCTCGCGGGCCGCCGCCAACTCCACGTTCCCCGCCGGGATAGCGGAGGAGGCCAGTACCAGGTCGGCTCCCGTGATATTCTCCGCCGCGTGGCCCACCGTCACCGGGATACCTTCCACGCGCAGCGCCGCGACCAACTGGCCTGCTTGCTGGTCAGAACCTTGCACCGCGATGCCGCGCCCTTTGAGCACGCGGGCAATCGCGGACATCCCCGCGCCGCCAATGCCTACGATGTGAACGCGCTCAAATTCACTCAACTTTTCCATAACACCTCAAAGACCGATGGCTCACGACATATTAACAATAATCAGATAAAGACAATCAAGACGAAGGCGAACGAAGCCGCCACAGCAATAAAGAGTTCCGACCCACCTAACCAAGTTAGCGGCAGATAGGAAATCAAGGCCGTTGCTTTCTCAGTCGGGGCGGTGATGCCCCAGATAATGCTATACCCAAGTTGATTTAGGAATCCCCAAACCATCCCCACCACCAGAAAACCGTTAATCCCACCTAAGAAAAGGCCCAACAGAGTATCTTGCAGTTTATCTTTTCGTGTTTTTATGCCCAACGCCGCCGAAATAGTGGTGGTAGCGTAGCCAAAAAAGACGAAAGTGATGAATATTCCCAGCCGTAAGTAGAACCAACTTTTAGGCTCAGTTGTCATTGTTCGAGCCAAAGTGTCGCTGACCACCGGCACATAGCTAACCAACACCAGTTCCACAAACCGGGCCAGGATCACACTAAAGGTAACTAATAATTCCTTAGCCCAGCCACGCAAGGCGCCCACTATACAGAAGAAGAGTACCAACCCAATAAAAGCCGTCTCCAAAGGTACCATCACGCATCCTCCCCCAGAGCGAGCAAGAGTTCCGCCAATCTCTGGCTAGCTCGTGGATAAGCCAATTTTTGAGCCGCTACGGTCATCGCCTGCCGGCGCGTCTCATCATGCAACAGATCTAGCAACATAGGCAATAGCCGCTCCTTCAATTCCGCATCGGGCAGTACCTGCGCCGCTCCGCGTTCCGCCAGCCACTCAGCGTTGATTTGCTGGTAGCGCCAGCTATGCGGGTAGGGTACCAAGAGCGCCGGTAATCCAAAATACGGGAACTCACCTAAGATCGAGGCCCCCGCCCGTGAAAGTACCAGATCCGCCGCCGCCAGAGCCGCTCCCATCTTCTCATAGAGATAAGGGAAAGCATGGTAACGCGCTCGCAACTCTGCGGGCAAAGACTTCCGCGCCGGGGCTACCTCCTCCCAATCCAGCGCACCGCTGATGTGGACTAGCTGGGTTTCCGCCAAGAGTGCCGGTAAATGCGCCAGCACAGCACGATTGATGGAACGCGCGCCCCGGCTGCCGCCGAAAACCAACACCACCGGCTCATCCATTGCCAATCGCAACGCGCGCCGTCCCGTGGAACGCTCCCAACGTACCACCTCTTGCCGGAGCGGGTATCCTGTCACCTCCACTTTACGGGACGCGAAGAAGGCAGTCGAAGCGTCCACCGTCACGCCGATGCGCGTGGCCAATCTCCCGACCAACTTGACGGAGAGCGCAGGTTCAATATCCGGCACAAAGACCAGAATCGGGATACGCTGCAGCCAAGCCGCAGCCACCACCGGCACACTCACGTAACCGCCGGTCGTTAAGAGCGCCGCCGGACACTCCCGGGAGAGCGCGCGCCACGCCGCCAGAAAGCCCTGCGCCAACCGCCCACTGTTGCGCAGCATCCGCCGGACACCCACGCCATGCACGCCCCCGGCTGGAATTCCCAGGAAGGGCAACCCGGCGCGTTCCACGAGCTGCTCTTCCATCCCGCCCACTCCACCCACCCAGGTCAAGGAGATAGGGAACTTAATATCGTTTTGGATTGCCTGTACTACGGCGAGTCCCGGGTAGACGTGCCCGCCAGTTCCCCCACCAACGATCCACAACCGCATTCCAATCTCCTTTAGGCCGCCCGCGCGAAATCCCCAGCAATAAACCTACGGCGGTCAGAGTGATCAACATCTGTGAACCCCCGTAACTGAAGAAAGGCAGCGCGGTCCCGGTAAACGGAATTAAACCAATCATCACCGATACATTGAGCAGCGCCTCAGTAATAATCATCGTCGTAGCGCCGAAAGCCAGCAACGAACCGAAAGGGTCTGGGGTCTCCAGCGCGATACGATAGCCCCGATAAGCCAAGAGCGCGAAAAGCGCCAACACCAAGAGCGTTCCGAGCAGTCCCAGTTCCTCACCAATGACGGCAAAGATGCTATCGGTATGCGGGAAGGGGAGATAACCGCTCTTCAAACGCCCGTTGCCAATCCCCTGTCCCAATAGCCCGCCCCTTCCCAACGCTGTCACCGCGCGGTAGACGTGATAAGACATCTCCGTGGGGTCTTTCAACGCGGCGATATAATTGAGCAGACGTAGCCGGGCATGTTGAAATTGCCAGGCCAGGAGAGCGAAGGAACTTCCCGCGCCGATGATAAAGATAAAGATCTGCACTGGATCGCCACCGGCGAAGAAAAACATCAACAAGGCCGTCACTCCCAAAAGCAATGCCGTGCTCAAGTCCGGTTGCAAGGCGACCAGCCCCGCCACCACCCCGGTGATGACGGCGAAAGGGACTAGCCCGTAAAGCATTTTAGCCAAATGTTCGCCTTTAGAGGTCAACCAGGCGGCGATATAGATCACGGCGCTTAACCGCGCCAACACCCCCGGCTGGATCGAAATCCCCCAGAGCTCAATTGAACGCTGCGCGCCCAACACTGGTTTCCCAACCAGTAGGACTAAAAATAGCAAGACTAACGTCAACCCCATCAACGGCACGGCCAGACGTTGCCAGAGTGGGTAAGGAACCAAGTAAACCAAAACCGCTAGCACTATTCCTCCCAACAGTCTCCAACGGAGCTGCTGATACCAAAATTCGATTCCCACGTAAAAAGTGGCGCTGTAAAGGGTCAACAAGCCAAAGGCTAAGAGAGCCAAGACCGTCACCACTAAGAGCGCATCAACTGATGATTGTCCTCTACTTGAACGTTTCATAGCTCACCAACTTGAGCGCGGAAGCGCTCTCCACGCGCGGCGAAATCGCAGAAGGCATCAAAACTGGTACCGCCTGGCGAGAGCAACACCACCTCGCCAGACCGCGCCCGGCGGGCCGCCTCCGCAACCGCGCGCTCCAACGTCTCCGCGCAGATAAGTTCCGCCAACACACCTAAACGCGCGTTATTCTCCCAGGCACGGCGGACATGTTCCTCAATCAGCGGTTGCGCCTCTCCAAAGAGGATTAAGACGCGCACTCGCTCCACCACCCGCCGGGCGAACTTCTCCCAGGGCAAATCTTTGTCGCGTCCCCCGGCCAACAAGATCAATGGCTCTGTGAAAGAGTCCAGGGCAGCGAGCACCCGTTCCGGCGCGGTGGCGATGGAGTCATTGATCCAGAGCACTCCTTGCCGGCGGCGCACCTCTTCCAGCCGGTGTTCCACCCCGGTGAACACGGCAATCGCCCGGCGCATCGGCGCGACCGGCACGCCAATGGCATCGGCCAACGTGATAGCGGCCAGCACGTTGAGCACGTTGTGGTAGCCTCGTAAACGAATCGCCGCCCGCGGGCAGACGGTGGTCTCCTCACGCCCGGCGCGGCGCAAGAGCAACGCCTCGCCACGCAAAAATGCGCCGTGCTCCACCGCCGTCTGCCCGCTGAAGTAGCGCACCTGGGCCGGCGTCTGCGCCGCCAGAGCGCGCGCATGGGGATCATCATAACCC
>JAIOSN010000166.1 GCA_021107605.1 Anaerolineae bacterium
CGCGAGAGAGACCGGCCAACTCAGCCGCTTTGCCAGAAGAGAGCTTCCCTAACTCGAACATCTTTAACGCGGCCATCAAACGGATTTGCGTTTCCAACTCCGCTGGAGTGGTCCGCACTGCCTCTGCCAATCCTTCTGGACAGTTCAATCTGATTTCCAACATCTTCTCCTCCTAGACAACTCTGTATGAACCCTTTATGCTCTACCTAGCAACTCTCGCACCGCTTCCAACGTTGGTGTAATCACCGGCGGTTCCGGCACAGTCTTCATCGCGCTGGCAATATCTTTGAGGCCGGAGCCGGTGAGCATCACGACCACGCGCTCCTCTGGCGCGACCAGTCCCTCTGCCACGGCCTTGACTAAACCAGCGTAGGCCGCCGCGGCCGCCGGCTCGGAGAAGACGCCCGTATTCTGCGCGACGACGGGAATGGCGTTCAGAATCTCCTGGTCAGTGACGGCAATGAACGCGCCGCCGGTCTCGCGGGCCGCAGCTAACGCCTTGTTGCGGTCACGGGGTAGCCCCGCGACGATGCTGTCGGCCACGGAGTGCGCGGCGACGGGCTGCATTTCCCAGCCTTGCAGGCCGCGCTCGAAAGCGTCCACCAGCGGGGCGGAACCGGCCGCCTGCACACCCATGAGCTTGGGCATTCTGTCGATCCAACCCAATGCCAGCAGGTCCTTGAGGCCCTTGTGGATACCGCCGATGATGCAGCCATCGCCCACCGGCACGAAGATGCAATCGGGGGCGTTCCAAGCTAACTGCTCGCAGATCTCATAGACGCCTGTCTTCTTCCCCTCGGTCATGTAGGGATTGTAGGCAGTGTTGCGGTTGTACCAACCATACTCTTTGGCGACCTTGAGCGTCAACTCGAAAGCGTCGTCGTAACTGCCATCCACCAACATCACCCGCGCCCCGTAGATGAGATGCTGGGTGATTTTGGCGGGCGGCGCGCTCTTGGGCACAAAGATAACGGCGGGCAACCCCACGCTGGCGGAGAGTCCCGCTAAGGCCGCCGCCGCATTGCCCGTGCTCGCCGTGGTGATGATCTCAGCGCCCGCTTCTTGCGCCTTGACCACGGCTAACGCCGAAGCGCGGTCTTTGAAGGAAGCGGTGGGGCCGACGCTATCATCTTTTACCCAGACGTGCTGCAAGCCTAATTTAGCGGCCAGACGCGGCGCTTTGTATAACGGCGTCCAACCCACACGCAACGGCGGGACAGGAGAATCCGGCTCCACCGGCAACAGGGGTTTATAACGCCAGATAGTGTAGTCGCCATTCTGCGCCAAGCTCTCACGGCTAATGCGCGAGGCGATCAAATCATAATCATATTGCACGTCAACGATACCAGCGTCGCCATGCTTAGGGCAAACGTAGGCAATCTCGTCCACGTTATAGGTCTTGCCACAGATAGTGCATTTTAATCCAGTAACGTGCTCCATATTTGTAGTCCTTAGTCTGGTAGTTGTCAGTCTGGTAGTCGTCAGTCTGGTAGTTGTCAGTCTGGTAGTCGTTAGTCTGGTAGTCGTTAGTCTAGTAGTTGTTAGTCTGGTAGCCCTGAGTCCAGTAGTCAAGAGGTTGAGACTACCTGACTAAATGACTAAATGACTACGGGACTATTCGCGTGCCAGTCTTACCTGCCAACGCTTCCATGAGGTGCGCGGGATCGGTGACGAGAGCTTCTTTGCCGCCCGCTTCCAAGTACCAGATGATAGCGCGGACTTTGGGCGCCATGCTCCCTTCAGCGAAGTGGCCTTCTTCTAGGTATTTCTTGGCCTCAGAAACGGTGATCGTATCTAGTGCTCTCTGTTCGGGGGTGTTGAAGTTGATGTAAATCTTCTCCACAGCAGTGGAGATCAAGAAGAGGTCCGCGTTAATGGATTGCGCCAGCAGTGAGGAGGCGAAGTCCTTATCAATGACCGCAGGAACTCCCTTGAGCATACCATTTTCTTCAATGACGGGAATGCCACCGCCGCCTACGGTGATCGCGCAAATTCCATTATCCAACAAGGTTTTAACCGCGGATAGCTCGATGATTTTCTCCGGGATGGGGGAGGCGACGACCCGGCGCCAACCGCGTCCGGCGTCCTCCACTACATCCCAGCCATCTTCCTCGACGCGCTTCTTAGCTACATCTGCTTCCATAAACGTGCCGATAGGTTTGGTGGGTCTTATAAACGCCTTGTCATCTTTGTTTACTTGCACCTGTGTGACCACGGTGACCACGTGTTTATTGATGCCCCGCTGCGTGAATTCGTTAGCTAGGTTTTGTTGGAGCGCGTAGCCAATGGCGCCCTGCGTATCGGCCCCGCAAGCATCCAGTGGCACTTCGTGCATGCCGGCAGCCTTCGCCGCGATCTCGGAGCGGCGGAGGATAAAGCCCACCTGCGGGCCATTGCCGTGCCCGATGGCGACGTCCCACCCCTGCTCAATCATGTTGGCGATATGATGCGCGGTCTCGCCAGCAGCTTTGTACTGGTCTTCCACTGTCTGGTGTTGCTTATCTGGAATGAGGGAGTTCCCTCCGATTGCAATTACTGCCCATTTATGTTCGCTCATAGTTCACTCCTGTTTAGTCTAGTAGTCGATTAGTCTAGTAGTCAGTTAGTCGGTTTTAGCTCATAGTTAGCGCCAGCACGCCTTTCTGCGCGTGGAGGCGGTTTTCGGCCTGGTCGAAGACGACAGATTGCGGGCCATCCATGACTTCGCTGGTCACCTCAACGTCGCGGTCGGCGGGCAGCGGGTGCATATAGATAGCGTTCGGTTTCGCCAGGGCCATCTTGCGCGCGTCGGTGATCCAATCCTGGTACTTATCTTGCAATGCTTTGCCAGCGACGGGATCGGTGGTTGTCATCATGGGACCCCAGGACTTAGCGTAGACGACATCGGCGTTCTCGAAGCCGGCTTCCATATCATGTACTACCTCGAATTTGGTGCCGTACTTCGCGGCCTGCTCGCGGGCCATCTCCATGACATCGGGCATCAGCAGGAATTCTTCGGGGTAGCTGAGCGTCACGTCCATGCCGAAGCGGGGCATCTGCAGAATCAAGGACTGCGGTACG
>JAIOSN010000325.1 GCA_021107605.1 Anaerolineae bacterium
CTCGTCCATGCGGTACTGCTCTATCCAGTTACGAATCTGCCCGTCCAACTTACCGCCGGCGATGCGTTTCATCGCAGTTCGTTCTTCTTCCAGGCCCCCAGGCGCTAGCGCTACTATGTCTGTCGCCAGATGGAAGACAGATTTTTTACTTATCTCAGTAAAGGGTAAGGCGTGCGCTGTATTTGCGCCGTTATCCACATGAAAACGGATCTCTGCTTGGCACGTGATCGGGATGCCATCGCGGGTGTTGGTCTCTACCGTGATCTCACGCCGCTGCGTGCGCAAATCCACCACGCGCCAGACCTTCTCAAAGGCCTCCAAGCGGTACCAGCCTGGCCCTAACACTTTGACCAAAATCCCCCCACGAGAGAGCACCACCGCATTCTCATGCCCCACGCTCAAGAAGCCGGGGCCGCCGACCTTGCGCAATACGTTCGGCGCGTTGTCCATTATATGCCCCTGCCGCACAGCAATCACAGGCAAAAAAGGAGGCTCTTCCGGCAAACCGTAAATGATCCGGTCGACCAAACCGGTAGCCTCTTCAGGATTCAAGCTATACATGCGTTGCACGAACTGGATAAAGACTACCCTGGTAGCAAAGAAGGCCATCGCCATTACGCAGACAAAGAGCAGCAGGTATCCCAAAATACTAAACATCAGGTCCAGCCGGGATTCTAACTGCCGCCGGAGAGCGGGGAAAGCAATAGCTAAGAGGAGGGCGAAGATGGCCGTAGCGACCGTACCCACACCAAGCAATAAGAGAAGTTTCTGGCCTCTATCGGTGCTCTGTTTGGTGATTGTCAGCAGATAATTCTTAATACTAGCCATAATTTAGTCCTCCATCAGGGCCTGACGTGTTTTGTGGGCATAGTAGGTGGCCTCCGGCAGCAGCGGTTCAAGGCCAGGGTTGCGGGCAATATCCTCTAATGAATCTAATAAATACATGGCTACCAGAGAACGTGAAGTCTGATCATCGTCTACCAAGAGCTGAGATTGCTTGAGCATTTCGGCTAGTATTTTACCGAGCATTTTGCTTCGCACGCGCCGCAATTGGATAAGATATTCAGCATCAATTTTACTCTGGTTAATGGTGAGGACGTGGCTCCAATGCGCTTTCCAATTTTCGATACGCTGTTTGACCACCCGCTCATCAACGGGAGTGATCTTAGCGCCCACACTGCCACCGGTTACGCGAATACCTTTCTTGAGCATCTCCGCGTCAATGTAGGGTCGCATCTCGCCAGTAATAACGTGGCGGGGCAATTTATCTGGGGCTTGCTTGATCGTGGCAAAGAGCTCATCTAAGGTATATTGGGCTACCACTTGGCGCAATTTGTAAGTAGCGGTGCGTAAGGGTAACTCTTTCCACGGGGTGGCTTGATATTTATCCTCCCCGGTAGCAGGGTTGACTTCCGCCCCGGCTAAGAGAGTCAGATAAGCCGCTTTGCTGCTATAAGGCCAGGGGTTGTGCAGTTGCAACGTGCCCGGCCCAGGGTCCACTTGGAAGATGGAAGAACAGGGGAGACGCACTGGAATGCCATCTTTGGTGGCCGTCTCGATTCTGGTCACGCGGAATTGCGAGCGCAGGTCCAGAGTGGCGAAGGGCACATCCGCGCGGCCGGTGAAAACGGTTCCCGGCCCGACAAAGCGCTTCACGCTGGAGCCATCACGCAAGGCCACGGCATTTTCCGGCTCGGTGATCAACAATCCCGGCCCCGTTCCCACGAATGGATTTCCGTCGATGCTCGTTTTAGTCTTTCCGTGTTCAACGATGGTGGAGGCTTTGGGGAAAGTAGTGAAGAGGCTGGCGACGAGTTGCGCGGCTTCTATGCGGTGAGTATCTTTCTCTTCGGCTCGTACAGGGATGAAGTCCACTGCCCACTGCGAGAGGAGGTAGAGCATGAAAATTGTCGGCGCCAGAATAAAGAAGAGCAAGGGCAACACGGTGGCGTCTAGCTTGTTCAAATGCCCGGAAGCAAGTACGCCCAGCGAAACCAGCAACAAGAACATCCCTATAATCGGAGCCGTGATGAAAGAAGTCCCAATCTCTAGCCGCCAGAGCCAGACACTGACTAAAAGCGGTGGTACTCCAAAAAGGAGTAAGAAGACCCAGATGGCCGGCAGCGCAGTGCTGAAGGACCACATCAGCCCCGTTAGGAGCAGCAACCATAAGGGGAGCGTTATGCGCATAACGGCCCGCAAGAAGCGCTCGTCGACGTAGACAAATTCACTGGAGGTTTCGGGAGGATGCTGATGCAAGTAACGCTCTAGAAAATAGGAAGCCAGAGGATACGCGATGATAGTTACCAGCAATAAAAAGACCATAATGACCTACCTTGCGCTAAGTTTACAGAGCCTCAACGAGGAACTAATCAGACTGGCTTTCTGGAATTAAGACCCCAGTTAAATTTTTAACCGCAGAATTCAACTTACCCTGTTAAGTATGGAGAGTTTTCCCCAGGGTCCTGTGAATTCCAGAAGCGCCTCAATACTTATCTATCACTTTAGCACAAAACTGCAAAAAGTATAAGTCAAATTGCCTTAAAATGCAAGTTCGCCCTCAAGCGCGGGGCTACGGATGAGAGTGCGTTTTCCATACGCGCCAGGTGCGGGTAGCCGCCGGGGCAAAGGGGACGGCGAGGGGGGGGAGGGGGGTGCCCTCCGCCGTCTGTACTCACTAGCTCTTTTTGGGGGAATCCTTAGCTCGTGCTCTCTGCATCAGGAATCACGCCGCACCGTCTGACGCAAACTCTCTGCCATTTTCCGCGCGCGAGCGGGTGCATCTCCCACGTAGTCGCGCGCCTCCAACAACTCCAACACCCGGCGGGGGGAAAGATAACGCGTAATCCTCGCGTCTGCGCTCAGTCCCTGCCGCAACGGATTCTCCTCCCCAGCCTGTAACGCTTCCCAAGCCGCCAGCGAATGTTCCCGGATCACCGCGTGCAGCTTTTGGCGATCAGCCCCGGCGCGAGTGAGCGCCATCAATAACCGCTCCGTCGCCGCAAAGAGACCGTAGCGCGCCAGATTGTGGGACACGCCTCTCTCATTGATCCGTAGGCCGCCACACACCCGCTGCGCTCCCCGCAACAACTCATCCACCGCCAAGAACGCGGAAGGCAGCACCGTGCGGCGATTGGCCGAATCATCCAGGGTGCGTTCCAACAGTGAATGTGCCGCGTTATCCCAGGCCACGCGCGGCAGCGCGGCCACATACCGCGCCAGCGAGTTCATCTTTTCCGCCGTGATGGGATTACGCTTAAAGGGCATCGTTGAGGAACCAATCTGATGTTGGCCGAACGGCTCGCTCCACTCGCCAAAAGGCGGCGCCTGGAGCAGCCGCAGATCAAAGGCGAACTTATAGAGCGCGCCGGCCAATCCCGAGAGTGCAGTCAGGACACGCCAATCCTGTTGCCGCGGGTAAGTCTGCGTCGCCACGGGGAATGGCTCCAAATCCAGCCGTGCCATCACCCGCGCCTCCAACTCAGCGGGAGAGACACCCGTACCCTCCAAGAGCGCGGCGTAAGAAGCCGAAGATCCCACTGCTCCCTTGATGCCCTTACCGCGCAACTTGAGCTGCACGCGGTGCAGATCTTCGTAGGCCAGCAATAAATCCTGGCCGTACTGCGCCAGCCGGTAACCGATAGTGGTCGGCTCGGCGGGTTGCAGATGGGTAAACGCCATACAGGGTTGCGCGGCCCGTTCCGTGATCAACTCCGCCAGCGTGCTCAAAAGCGCACGCGAGGCTGTCAGCAACAACTCCAACGACTCGCGTTGCCGCAACACGTCCACATTATCCAACACATCCATGCTGGTCGCGCCCAGATGGATAATCCCGCCGCCCACCGGACATTGCTCCACGTAGGTCTGCAACTCTGCCATCAAATCGTGGTGGATTTCGGCCTCAATCTCGGTCGCGCGAGCGATATCCACCTCCTCCTGATGGGCGCGTAAATCCGCCAGCTGCTCCGCAGAGACCAACCCGGCCTCGTGCTCCGCCTCGGCCAGCGCCACCCAGACCCGGCGCAGCCAGCGGCGCTTGTGTTCCTCCGACCAGATGTGGCGCATCTCCGCCGTTCCGTAACGCCAGGTAAAAGGGGAGAGGAAAGTATCGTGAGAAAAAGTCAACTCAGACATCTAACCCTCCTGACTTACAATACTATCAACTGTTCGCGCTCTGGGCCGACGGAGACGTAACGCAACGGCGCGCCAGCCAGTTCCTCGATGCGGCGCAGATATTGCTGCGCGTGGGGCGGCAATTCGTCCCAGGAGCGGGCGCTGGTGGTATCTGCCAACCAGCCGGGCCAGATCTCGTAGAGCGGTTCCGCGCGCTCCTGACCGGCAGTGTCCGGCAGATAGTCAATCACCTCACCGTCCAGCCGGTAGCTCACACAGACTTTGAGCTCCTTGAAGGTATCCAAAATATCCAACTTGGTGACGGCTAGACCGGTGAACCCATTGAGCCAGCTGGCATAGCGGAGCGCTACGCCATCAAACCAACCACAGCGACGCGGGCGACCGGTCGTCGCGCCGTACTCGTGGCCGATATCGCGCAACTTCTCACCGGTTACACCGTGCAACTCCGTGGGGAACGGGCCGCCGCCTACCGAGGTGACGTAGGTTTTGAGTATCCCCAGCACCTCGTTCAACTCGCGGGGTGGAATCCCAGCGCCCACACAGGCCCCGCCCGCCGTCGGCGAGGAGGAGGTGGTGAAAGGGTAGATGCCCCAGTCCAAGCCGCGCATGATGCCCAGCTGACCTTCTAACAAGAGCCGCTGATTCGCTTGAATCGCGGCGCGGACCACGGGCATAGCATCCACAATGCGCGCCCCAATCTCTCTGCGCCACTTGACCGCGAGTTCCAGTAACTCCTCCACGGAAATCTCCGGCAGCCCAAAATAAGCCAGCTCGCGGTTCTTGCGCGGCGCCAGCATTTCCAGCCGCGCGCGCAGCCGCGGGGGAGCCAAAATGTCCTCTCCGCGGATCCCCTGCCGAGCCGCCTTATCGCTATACGGCGGCCCGATGCCCTCCAACCCGGCTTGCGTGAACGCTCCTCGGCCTCATCCAACAACCGGTGGAACGGTAGAATCAGGTGCGCGCGGCGGGAGACGAGCAACTGGCTAGTATCAACTCCGGCCTTTTCCAGATTGGCAAGCTCCTCCAACAGCGTCTCGATATTGACCACCGTCCCCGCCCCAATCAAGCAAGTGGTGCGGGGATTGAAGATACCGGAGGGGACTAAGTGCAGCGCAAATTTTCCATAGGTATTAACTACAGTGTGTCCTGCGTTATCTCCACCCTGGAAACGGATGACCAAATCCGCATCCTGGGCTAAGTAATCAACAATGCGACCTTTTCCTTCGTCGCCCCATTGAGCACCAACTACAGCGGTAACAGTCATGGCAAACCTCCTGGTCTAGAATGAACGAGAAAGCGAGAGAGCGAGAGAGCGAGAAGGCGAGAGAGCGAGAAGGCGAGGGAGCTGGGCTAAGGTTGAAAATCCGTGCAGTCTGTGTAATCTGCGGATACACCTTAAGAAATCAAGCGTCTCAGAAGCGTGTCCCAATCGTAGGACGCAACAAAGGCCGAGGCGCGTTTTCCCGGCAGAGATAGTAGCGTGTGTCGCTACCCGTTATTTTAGCACCGTTCACGTCCGTCGCCAGGGACGCGGAGCCTAAGTGGTCACCGTGGAGGTAGGGGTGGACGTCCGTGGTGACGGTGCGCTGGCCGCATCCGTGGTGAGGCTGGTGCTGCCTAAATGATCGCTGGGCAGGAAGTACAATGCCTTTCCCTGCCGCAGCGCCACGCGCTGCCCTCCATGATAATAGTATTTGGTGATTTGCACCCGCCCCACTACCCGCTCCGCTGTCGCGGCGTGGCCCACGTGGTCCGTGGCCGTCACGCGGAAGGTGTAGCGCTCCCCCGGCAGGTCCGTGAAGGTGTGGGCAACGGGGGCCTGCAAGGAAGACGTATTGATACCGGTGCAGCGTGCGCGGCCGTGACGGTTCCCCGCGCAGCGGGTCTTGCGTCAGCCAGACGCCGGCCCAGGGATCGTACTGCCGGTAGCCGAATTCGTAGCTGTCAAGATGCTCGTCCCACTCCTTGCCGCTGAAGGTGTAGTGGTTATGCGGGTCGGTGCAGCCTGCGCTGAGTTTATCTTGAGCGTAGTCAAAGGTACCAGTCGAAGCGTTGCCGTGCGCCGGGAGCAACTGCCCGTAGGCGTCGTAGCGGTAGTTGTCTGGTGTTAATCAAGATTCGTCGGGAATGTCCCAGGAAGGCTGTGGAACGATCCCATCGAAGAAGAGTTCAGCTCCGCAGTCTTCGCAACGCATGCATATACACCACTTTGGATCGCCTGCTTGCCATTGGAACAAATCTGCCGAGACATGCAGTGTTCCTTGACAGCTTGGACACGTTCGTGTTCCACTAGGAGAAGCATCCTTGGCAGCCAAGGATTTCGCCAAATCGGCAAACAACTGAGCCTCTTCATTTAATGGGGACATTGGGTTCTTCACACTGTTGTTGGTTGCTATGTCAGTTGATCGGAAAGTAACAGACTCGCCAGATGTTACCGACCTATCGTCACTCCAGCCCCGTCATTTCATAAACCTATCAATGATTGGTGCCATTCGTTCATGATGGACGGCGCTTCCTTCAATTCCCCGAGCCCAAAATCTGTGCTGAAGTTCCTCGTGTAAGATGGCTCTTACGGTGAGCGTGCGACCTTCGTCGATAGTATATTGGCTGATGTAAGTAGATTGGTCTCTCCAAGACATTCCATACTGAGTTAGTCCCTCCCGTGTTGCATATTGAGGGTGGCGGGCCATACGAACACCGCGCAACTCATTCTCAAGAATATCGTTGATATAAGCCTGGTCGGTGAGTTCCTCCAACCCCACTGCCACTGGCAGGGCAACGTGGCTCTCTCCACCAGCAGCCAGGTAGGCTGACTCGACGGCTGGGTCTGTTCCATAGTACCCGTTGATCTTGAGCCGCGTGTGAGCACTCTCCAGGTGTGCTTCAACGGTCTTGATGACACTCGGTGGGGATCCCGCCGCAAGCTTGGAGTACAGAGTGGCCTTGGTAGCGAGATACTCCTGCAGGAATCCCCGGTACGCCGCTGGATCAACCTCCCCGGCAACGCGATTGTA
>JAIOSN010000062.1 GCA_021107605.1 Anaerolineae bacterium
CACGAACCCCGCGTCATTTACTGCGGCGGATGCCAGAATGGACGCGGCTTCTTCGCGCTCCACATCCACCACCGGCGTCGGTGTGAGAGCGGGCCGCGTCTTGAGTTGCGCGTACTCCCATAGCCCGGCGAGCGCGCGCGCGGCGCGGGTGGCGTCCTGGTAGAAGGGGACGCCGCCCCGATGTAAAATCTGCACGGCATTGGGAATGCTGATGCCGCCCACCAGGCAGGCGGCGATGGGCTGCGCCGTCTCTCGCGCGGCAGCGACGATCTGGTTAGCTACCTCGTCCACCGGGGTGATGGCTTGCGGCACGAAGATCGCTAAGATCATATCCACCCCTGGATCGGCGCTCAGAATGCGGATGGCGTCGCCGTACATCTCCGCGCGCGGGCCGCCCAACATATCCACCGGATTAGCCAGTTGCGTGCCGTGCGGCGTCACCTCCTGGAGCCGGGCTTGCGTCTCCTTGGTGAGGTTCGCTAGCTCCAAACCGTGATCATCCATTCCATCCGCGGCCAGAGCGGCCGGGCCGCCGGCGTTGGTGATGATAGCGACGCGGCAGCCCTGGGGGAGCGGTTGGTGCGCCAACGCCATCGCCAGATCGTTCTGCTCCTGGAGCGAATTGACCATCAGCACGCCGGCGCGATGACAGGCGGCTTCGTAAGCGCGGCCCGCACCCGCCAACGCGCCGGTATGCGAGGCGACGGCCCGCGTGCCGGCGGCGGTGCGTCCGGCTTTGGTCATCACGATGGGCTTCTCGCGGTAGATGGTGGCGGCAGTCTCCACGAATCCCGGCCCGTCGGGAATCCCCTCGGCGTAGAGGTTGATGACGGAGGTGTGCGGGTCCTGATACAACATGCGCGTCCCATCCGCCAAATTGACATCGACCTGGTTGCCCAGGCTGATGATGCGGCTATAACCGACGCCTAGGCTGATGGCCCAGTCGATGGTTCCGCCGACAATTGCGCCGGAGTGCGAGGCGAAACCAATCGCGCCCGGTTCCGGCATCTGGCTGATGAAGGTGGTGTCAATGGGCACGTGCGTATCCATGATCCCCACGCAGTTGGGGCCGATAAGCCGCATGTTGTAGCGTTGGGCGATGGTTTTGAGGGAGCGTTCCAGTTCCGCGCCATCCGCGCCCACTTCCTTGAAGCCGCCGGTGATGACGATCACGGCTTTGAGGCCGCGTTCCCCGCACTCCTTGAGCGTCTCCGGCGCCCACTGCGCCCGCACCATGATAATGCCCAGATCAATGGGATCGGGCAGGTCGGCAATGCGGGGGTAGACCTTGAAGCCTAGAATCTCGCCGCCTTTGGGATTGACGGGATAGATCGCGCCCTTGTAGCCGTGCTTCTTGAGATTGCGAACCACGCCGTGGCTCAGTTTGGCGGGATTGCTGCTGGCGCCAATCACCGCGACGCCGCGTGGTCGAAAGAAAGCTTCCAGTTGCTGATTCATTTATACCTCCTGGTTGATTGAAAAAGTGGAGCAAGATATTACCTTGCTTTAGATTACTTGAATTTTGATTATGATACGCGGGAGCGGGGAATTGTCCAGCATTGGGAAAGGTGACTCTGCTGAAAAAAGATATTTCACCACGGAGACACAGAGGACACCGAGTTTTTTTTTGTTTTTCTCCGTGCCTCAGTGGTGAATTTTTTAGTTTTTTCCGTAGATCCAAGGACGTGCCTGGTAAAAGCAGCAACCAGAGATCTTCATTAGATATCAATATTTCTTTAACAACTTCTTAATACTTGCCGACTATAATTAGTGGGTAAGTGGCTCCGTGCTAGGCTGGTTGAAAGCTGCTAATAATCGGAGATAATACGTCCAGGAGACGGCTAATCAGCGATCAGCGAAACCGGGCCAGCGTTGATCACGTATGGATGAGGATGGGCTAGTTAGCACTACTTGAAGGGGTAATATGTCAAAATTAGCAGCGAGAGGAAATATCTTAGTTGTCGATGACAAACCGGCGAATTTGCGGTTGCTCTCCAGTATGCTCTCCGCGCAGGAGTACAAGGTACGTTCGGTTATCAATGGTCCCATGGCGTGGATGGCTATCCAGGCCGCTCCTCCAGATCTGATTTTGTTGGATATCAATATGCCGGGCATGAGTGGCTACGAGCTCTGCGAAAAACTCAAAGAGGATGCGGAACTGTGCGATATTCCAATCATCTTCATCAGTGCGCTGGATGAGACGGAGGATAAAGTCAGAGCTTTCACGGTGGGCGGGGTGGATTACATCACCAAGCCGTTCCAGATAGAGGAGGTGTTGGCGCGGGTGGAAACTCACCTGGCCTTGCGTCACCTCCAACGCGAGCAGGAACGCCAGATCGAGGAGCGGGATAAGTTGATCGCCGAGTTGGACGCTTACGCGCATACCGTAGCCCACGACCTCAAAAATCCGCTCACGGCGCTGGTGGGGTTTAGCAGTCTGTTGGAGGCGCGGTTCAAGCGGATGCCAACGGAGCAGATCGCCCAGAATTTGCGAGCTATTTCCCGCAACTCTCAACGGATGGCGAATATTATCGAGGAGCTCTTGCTCTTGGCCAGTGTGCGGCAGATGGATGAGGTGGAATTGCGCCCGCTGGCGATGGCGGAAATTGTGATGGAAGTTCAGGAACGCCTGGCGCATCTGTTGGATTCGTATGAGGCCGAGCTGGTCATCGCCGAGGAGTGGCCGGTGGCCTGCGGGTATGGCCCCTGGGTTGAGGAGATCTGGGCGAATTATCTGAGCAACGCGCTCAAGTATGGCGGAAGCCCTCCGCGGGTGGAGTTGGGAGCGACGTTACACGCGGGTGAGGACCACGTCCGCTTTTGGGTGCGCGATAACGGTCCCGGACTCTCGGTGGCAGAAGCGAGCAAGATCTTTGCGCCGTTTGAGCGGTTGCAGCAGGCGCGCGCCGAGGGGCATGGATTGGGTCTCTCTATTGTGCAGCGCATCGTCCATAAACTGGGGGGCGAGGTCTACGTGGAAAGTGAGCTGGGCACCGGGAGCACTTTTGGTTTCACTTTGCCGGTTATGTTGAAATAACTACTTTGCAGGTGAGTCGAATCTAGACAAAGGATCAATTTATGTCTTGGCAAGAATTTTTCTATTTCTTTCCGGTACTGATTTTTCATATATTGCCGCTCTTGTTGGGTATTTTTATTACCTTGTGGGTTGTGGCCTATATCTGGCGCCGCCGCTCGGTACCCGGGGCTGGTAGTTTGGCTGGCTACATGATAGCTACCATCGTCTGGTCGTTGGGCATGACTATGACGATGCTCACACATTATCCGCTAGCAGAGCGATTCTGGAGCTTGGTCTCATTGAGTGGTGTAGTTACGATGCCCGTTACGTGGTTCGTTTTCACCATGAAATATACTGGACGTGCCCGTTGGTTAAATTCGCATCTGCGTAAACTTTTGCTGGTAATACCAGTACTCCAATTGGTGGGAGGTGGGGCTAGGATCTTCTTTCCCCAACTGCTGGCCTTGCCGATTTACAGTTTGGAGCAGAATGTCTCCCTGTTCTACGGATGCTCCTTGTTGCTTGGCGGCGCGTTGATCATGGGGAAGGCCGCGCTGCGCGCTCCCATGTACCGCCAGCAGTATTTTGTGATTATGGCCGGTTCGTTACTCCCGTGGCCTTTTGTATTGCTTGAGGAGCTAATCCATTTACAGCTCTTCCCGGGTGTGAGTTTGGTCCCGCTGGCTTTTCTGGCGGGGAGTATTATCAACGCTCTTGGTTTGGCCCAACACCAAGTTTTTGATATTATGCCGGTGGCGCTGGATAATATCATCGAGAGTATGGGGGATGGGGTGCTGGTGCTTGATCCCCAACAGCGTATTGTGCATCTGAACCCGGCGGCGCAGACGATGTTTACCTCTGAAGCTAAATTGATCGGGGAACCGCTGGCGACGATTGCTCCGCAGGTGGAAGCGGAGGATCGTTTTCAAGAGGATGACCACGCGGTATGGGAGCTTGTTCTGAGGGCTGAAGAGGGTGAGTGTTATTACGATGCGCGGCTCTCCCCACTCTACACCCATCGTCGGGTGTTGGCCGGTTGGTTGTTGATGGTGCATGATATTACCGCTCGCAAAGAGACTGAGGAGGAATTGCGTCAGGCCAAAGAAGCCGCCGAGGCTGCGAACCGGGCCAAGAGCGTCTTTTTGGCTAACATGAGCCATGAATTGCGTACTCCCCTCAATGCGATTCTGGGTTTCTCCACACTGATGCAGCGTGACCCACTACTCACTGGGCAGCAACGGGAGAATTTGCAGACTATCGGCCGGAGCGGGGAGCACTTGCTCTCGTTGATAAATGATGTGTTGCAGATGTCCAAGATCGAGGCGGGGCGGACTACGCTCTACTCGGAGAGTTTTGATCTGCACCGCCTATTGCAGACTACGGAGAAGATGTTCCGGTTGCGGGCGGAGAAGAAAGGGTTACAGCTGATCGTCGATTATCCAGCTGACTTACCGCAATATATCGAGACGGATGAGGGTAAGTTGCGCCAGGTATTGACGAACCTGGTCAGCAACGCCATCAAATTCACGGACGAAGGCGGGGTGACGTTGCGTGTTGGCTATCAGGAGGAGGGTGCTGCCTTACGCTTCCTCTTTGAGGTGGAGGATACCGGGGTCGGCATGTCGCCCTCGGAGTTGGAGACGCTCTTCAATCCCTTTATTCAGACTACCAGTGGGCGCCAAGCGGAGGAAGGTACTGGTTTGGGTCTGGCGATCAGTAAACAATTCGTCGAGTTGCTGGGGGGGGAAATAGAGGTGTTTAGTACCCTGGGTCGGGGGAGCCTCTTCAAATTTGCGGTGGAGGCCCAACATGCTGTGGCTGAAGATATTCCGGAACTGGCGGTAAAACGGCGTGTGACGGGGCTACAACCCCATCAACCGACCTACCGGCTGCTGATTGCCGAGGATCGGGAGGCCAACCGCGAGTTGTTGCGCAAATTGCTCTCCCCGCTGGGATTTGAGATCCGCGTGGCGCCCGACGGGCAGGCGGCACTTGAGGTCTGGGAGGAGTGGAAGCCACATCTCATCTGGATGGATATGCGGATGCCGGTGATGGACGGTTATGAGGCCACGCGCCGTATCAAAGCCACCACGCAAGGGCAGGCCACGGTGATCGTGGCGATCACGGCCAGCGCTTTTGATGAGGAGCGTTCGGTAATCCTCTCCAATGGCTGTGATGATTTCATCCGCAAACCTTTCCGCGAGAAGGAGATCTTTGATGTGCTGCATAAACATCTGGGTGTGCAGTTCATCTACGAGGAGCTCTCCGGGATAGATAGCGCCATAGCTCCCGCTCTGCAAGGGCCGCCAGAATTGGCGGCGCTCTCTGCGGAGATGTTGGCCCAACTCCAGGAGGCCGCTATGATGGCGGACGCTGATACTCTGGTGACACTAATTGATGCGGTGCGTGAGTCTCACGCGGAACTGGCCGACTCCTTGTGGTTGCTGGTGCGCGATTTCCGCTTTGATCTGATCGTGGAAGGGGCGCGAGTGGCCCTCTTCTAGACATCAGATTTCTTTAAGAAATCGGATGTCTTTTCTTTAAGATCGAATGTCTTTTTACAGTCGTTCCAACCAGAAAACGTACTCGTGCCAATATCCTTGGTAATTTTGACCGGGAGGAAGATGCGTGAGCACTATCTCCGGTTTGGGCAAAGTCCCTACTCGCACTCCAGAGTATTCCTGGTAACTGGAAAACTCCCACGCTGCCGGTTCTGTAATCAATCCGGCTTTCACGGGGTTCAGGTGTAGATAACAGGAGAGATCCAGTAGGTACTGCGGGGTATCCACATGTTTGGCTTGAAAGGGCCCTTGGAAGAGTGAGCCGACGTGGTGATAGCGTTTGTTGATGGCTTTGGTGTAAGAGATGCTTAATTTGCGCATTGCCTCAGAGACTTCTTGGCAGACATCAGATTTCTTAAAGAAATCTGATGTCTTGATCTCTCTGACGCGCACTAACAGGTGATAGTGGTTGGGCATAAGGCAGTAGGCGGCGATTTCCATTTGCGGTAGCAGGTACTTGCGCACGCGACGCAGGAAGAAGAGATAATTTTCGCGTTCAAAGAAGATACGTCTGCGGTCATTACCTCGGTTGTAGAGGTGGTAAGTTTCACCAGCGCAGAAGCGGGTTTTGCGAATGGCCATGGGGATTCCACCTTTTCTTAGTTAGACATCCGATTTCTTTGAGAAATCTGATGTCTTGATACAAACTCGCTGGGATGTAGGTAGCCCCAGTATCCCGGATGGGCGCGTGCGGGGTCGTCGTCCCAGGTGTAGCCGACGCCCATCACATAGCCGTTGCACTTGCCGCGCCCGCCGGCCGAATCCGGCGGGAAGAGCTCGGTGGCCGTGGCGAAGGTGCGGATTTCCCAGTGGAGGTGGCTGTTGAGTCCCCGGTCGTGGATCACGCCCAGTGTTTGCCCGCGCGTGATGGCTTCTCCCACCGCGACATGCACGCCGGCCAGATGCCAGTAGACGGACCAGACGCGCTCTCCGTGCGGGAGGTGGTGCTCCACGATGAGGACGTTACCTTCTCCTCCCAGGTTCTGTGCCCAGCTGACAACGCCGTTAGCGACGGCTTGTACCGGTTCCCCGGCGGCGCGCCCCCACTGCACCTTGCCATCGGCAGCGTGGGCAAACCAATCCTCGCCGGCGTGCCAGGGTTGTGAGAAGGGGAGCTGCTGGCCGGCGTGGTTGACGAAGCATTTGTCGTGATTTCCCAGGCCGGGATTTTGCACGTCAAAGAGCGTGTCAACGTCCAGGGAACCGGTCTGCTGAGGCATGTAGGGTGCAAAGCGCTCTGGATCGAGCGGATAGGTGAAAGTGGTTGCCGGTTCCGCGCTCTGGATGGCGACCAGGGTGGGGAGCAAGGAGCCGCCAGTTCCACCCCCGCGATAGTGGCGTAAGAGCAACCAGCCGGCCAGAACGGCCAGGGATATGAGCACTACTCCGCAAATTCCCCAGAAAATAACTCGTTTAACTTGATGTCGTATCATCCTTGTTACCTCCGTGGTGCTGGTTTTCCTCAGTATAACGTCCGTTGAGGAGAGGGCAACGCGGTGTAATTGGAGTATGGCGGTTTTTAGCATATAATGAAGGTTGTCACAGACGAATCCGAATTAGATTTTAGGAGGGAGAAAAATATGGCTCAGAATTCATATCTCGATACTTTGGGCGAATGTGAGAGTTCTTTAGCGCGCGCAGAGCATGAAAAATCTTGTTTGGAGCGGATGGTACGCATTAGTCGTCTGTTGAACTCGACCTTGGATTTGCAGGAGTTGTTGCAATTTATTATCCAGACAGCGACTGAGATGTTAGGGATCGAGGCGGCCTCTATTTTTTTGGAGGATATGCGCACCGGCGCTCTCTACTTTGCAGCGGCTACCGGTTCCAGCACGGAGGAGCTACGCGATATTGAGGTGCCCACAGAAGGGAGTATCGCCGGTACTGTCTTCCATACGGGCGAGGTAATGATAGTTAGCGACGTCAAAAAGGACCCGGATTATTTTAACGGTGTGGATCAACAGACGCAATTTACCACACACTCGATCTTGGCGGTGCCTTTGCAAGTCCACGATTACGCTATTGGCGTATTAGAGGCGGTAAATAAGGCGGGACAAGCTGAGTTTACAGCAGAAGATACCGGGGTATTACAGACGTTGGCTGCTCAAGCTGCGGTAGCTATTTATAATGCCCGGTTAGTGGCGAATTTACGTGAGGCGAACCAACGGTTAGCGGAATTGGATAAGGTTAAGTCTGATTTCATCAGTATCGCTTCGCATGAGTTACGGACGCCGTTGAGCATTGTGATCGGGTATGCGCATTTGCTTCAGGAGGAGGCTGATGGTGAGTTGGGCCGGCGGACGGAAAAATTGTTATGTGCGGCTACGCGTTTGCGAGGTGTGATTGAATCGCTGACCAACCTTAATTACCTGGAATCGGAACAGATGCAGATGCGGTTGAATCTGGAGCCGGTAGATTTGCTGGCGTTGATCACGGAGGTCGCTGACGTTTGGCAACCGCAGATGGCCGGGAAGGGGCAAACGTTGCGGAGGACTCTCCACAAGCATCCGCTACATATGAAGGTAGATGCGGAAAAAATAGTCACGGTGTTGAACAACTTGCTCAACAAAGCGATGAAGTTCACTGCGGAAGGAGGAGTGATAGAGATTTCCCTGCATCACCAGACGGGGAAGGTATTGATTTGCATCTCTGATACCGGGGTGGGTATCCCGCAGAGCAAGTTGACATGCGTCTTTGAGCGTTTCTATCAAGTTGAAGATCACATGACTCGCCGGTATCAGGGTATGGGATTGGGTTTATCTGTCGCCAAGCGGATTGTGGAGTTGCACGGCGGGTATATCTGGGCGGAGAGTGTGGAAGGGAAGGGGAGCCGGTTTCTCTTTAACCTGCCGCGTAATTTGGAACTGGAGAGAGCGTTGTAGTTTCCAGGGAGCAGTAAACTCACGCATCCGTCACCAGCCCCCCAGCACTATTTACCGATTCACTATTCCCTGGCATATAAAGTGCTATAATCAGTTTATATTATCCCAGAGGAGGGACACAACATGGAATACAAAGTTCACGGTTCGGCAATGCAAACGTTGGATATTACCATGTCGCAAGGCGAATCTGTTTACACAGAATCCGGCGGGATGGCTTGGATGGGTGGCGATATCGCCATGGCCACCAATACAAAAGGTGGTTTCATGGCGGGATTGGGGCGCAAGCTTGCCGGTGAGTCTTTCTTCATGACCACCTACACTTGCAAGAGCAACCACGGTTTTGTCACCTTTACGCCAGAAGCGCCTGGCATGGTGCTCCCCATGGAGTTGCAGGCCGGGGAGCAGATTATCTGCCAGAAGGATGCCTTTATGTGCGCCGAGTCCACGGTCAAATTGGAGATGCACTTCCGCAAGAAATTGGGCACAGGTCTCTTCGGCGGCGAGGGTTTTATCTTGCAGAAGGTGACCGGTCCGGGCAAGGTCTTCTTCGAGATCCCCGGTGAGGTGCGCGCTTACACTTTAGAGGCGGGGCAGACCTTGAAGGTTGATCCTGGTCACATCGCCGCTTTTGATATTAGCGTTAACTACGATATCAGCCGGGTGAAGGGCATGACCAACATTCTCTTCTCTGGCGAAGGGCTTTTCCTGGCTACCGTGCGCGGGCCGGGCCGCGTCTGGTTGCAGAGCTTGCCGCTCTCTAACCTGGCTCACAAACTGGCGCGTTATCTGCCTACCAGCAGCTAATAATCAGATGTGACAATAAAAACCCCTGAAGGTAACAAATCTTTGGGGGTTTTTATTCTTTGGCCAGATAAGGATCTCTTATGCAAATCCGTAAAATTGATACCACGCACCGTCAGGACGTAGCCGCGTTTATCAACTACCCCTTTGAACTCTACGCCGGCTGCGAGCAGTGGGTTCCGCCGCTTGTATCCGGGGTGCGGGCTTCACTTGACCGGCGTGAATATCCCTTCTACCGGCATTCTGAGGCGGATTTCTTCGTTGCAGAAGATGAGCGCGGTGCCTTGCTGGGGCGGATTGCGGTGTTGGATCATCGCCTTTATAACGAGCACCAAGAGAGCCAGACCGCTTTCTTCTATTATTTTGATCTGGTCAACGATAGCGAGGTTGCTCATGCGTTGCTGGATGTGGCCAGTAACTGGGCGTACGCCCGCGGCTTGAATAAAATTATCGGCCCCAAGGGCTTGATGCGCGCTGATGGCGCAGGGATTTTGGTGGAGGGTTTTGAGTACCCGGCTACGCCAGGCGCACTCTATAACTATCCTTACTACGTTGAGCTGCTGGCCGAGGCCGGGTTCACCAAAGAGATGGATTATCTTTCGGGCTACCTGGAAAGCCCATATAAACTGCCGGAGCGCGTCTATCGGATTGCAGAACGGGCTAAAGACCGTTATGGTTTCTCGATTAAGAGATTTAGCAGCAAACGGGAGCTGCTGGAATGGGTCCCGAAAATCCAGCAGCTCAACAATGAAGCTTTTGCCGATGTGTGGGGCTATTATCCGCTGGGTGATGTCGAGGCGCAGATGATCGGAGAACAGCTGATGGCGTTGAGCGATCCGAGATTTATCAAGTTGGTGTTGAAAAAGGGTGAGATCGCCGGATTTGTCTTCGTCTGTCCTGATGTCGCCTCTGCGCGCCGAAAGGCGAAAGGGTGTCTCTGGCCTTTTGGCTGGTTCTATCTCTGGCGTGAATTTAAGAG
>JAIOSN010000320.1 GCA_021107605.1 Anaerolineae bacterium
AACATACCGGGTGGATGATTTCAGCAACCCAGACAGTGGCTGGCCGGTAGGATATCAATCAGACAATGTGTATACAGAGTATCTTGCTAGCGAGTATCATGTGACCCATAGCGGGTCAGGCGGTGGATTCAGGTATTTCAACAATTGGCAGTCTGCGGACTACTGGCTTGAGGTGGATGTAAGACAAGCCCGCGACAATGACAGTCATCATGGTCTTGTATTTGGGCAAGACACGGATGCTGCTGCGTTTGACTTCTACTACTTCGCGATCAACAGCCATACCAATAGATACCACCTAACTCGTTGGGCCGCCAATCCCGACGATGTTAAAACCCTGGTGAGTGGCAGCAGCGACGCCATCAAGTCCGGCACTGCACTCAACCATCTCGAGGTTGAGTGCGTAGGGTCCCAAATCAAATTGTGGATTAACGGTATACAGGTAGCGCAGGTAGACGACAGTATGTTTGTCGGCAACCGTTTGGTCGGACTATCAACCTCAGTATGGACAGATGAGGTGTACTTTGACAATTTTGCCCTCTGCACATACGCGCAATGATAAGTGAAGGTTACAACCCTAATCTCAGCCATAAGCAAGCTGGAAATTTGGAGGAAGAAAAATGAGAAAACTTACTTGGCTTTTCCTGATTATAACTTCCATCATTGTTACGTTGAGTAGTTGTGTACCCAGCCCCTCTCCCGTTCCCAGTCCTCAACCGCCTACGGTGACACCTGTACCATCACCTACCCCCAGCGAACAAGATGATTTTGAGATCTTCATGCAACCCAGTTCCCAAGACGCCAGTAAAACCGCTGTCTACCTACGAAACAACCAGACCGGAGAAGAAAACTTTTTCATCACACTGGAAGACGTTTACGCGAACCACTATCACAACAGCGAATATCACAATGACCATTTGTACATCATCAAGAGAATAGGTTATGAGGCAGGGAGTTCTGATGAAGAATGGTCTGACGAGCTTTGGCGATATGATCGCCAGGGGCAAGGAACCTGCCTCCATTCAGCAAAGGGATTAGATTTTCGGGCAGCGTCCAATGGAAGCTACATTGCTGTAACGCATTCTCCCGATGAGTCTGGGGAGAACAGACTAGCCCTGCTAAACCCTCAAGGTGACTTGGTACAGGAATTCACGGTTGACCAGCTAGGGAGCGCCGACTTTCAAGATACGCTGGCTTGTGGTCTAGAGAAATGGTCAGCTGATAGTAAGACGTTTTGGGGAACATTAGGCTGGGGACCAACGTCGCTAGTCTTTTACAGTGTACTGGTCGACTCGTGGCAAGTAGCTGCTTACGATGTTTCGCAATTGTCCATTCACCGCATGGAGTATGATTTGAATGCGAACATAGGTAAACTGGTCTACAGTGATTACCCAGTGATGTTTGATATGCAAAGGGTTGAGGAATTTGAAGCCAGCCAACAACCAGTCACCCTAGCCATCTATGAGTTTGATGCTCAAAGCAGCCAAGAAATTGCTACTTCGGTAGCCAAACCATTTAACCCGCGATGGCTCGACGCTAGCAGTATTGAATACGATGATCCAGGCGGAGAAGGCAGAATTGTATACACCGTGCAGGACTAATACGTTACTCCTTTCACTTACTGCGCAGCGGTTGGTACGCTTGACGCGCCGGACGAGGTGATTGCCCCAGCGCCGGGCTACGCGCTCTTCAACGACGCGGACGCAGAGATTAACCAGCTCTGGATCGGCTGCGCGCGTGTCAAGTATTTGTGATACAATAGTTTCAGACATGTTAATCCTTTGTTGCTTTGCTAAAAAGAGCATTATGCTCAATAACCCTGCAACTGCTTTACTAAAGGGAGCGTGAAAATGGCGCTGAATGTACCAACCAAAACTCCAGAACCTTTGTTGACGTTGACCAATATCATTCCTTCTATCCGCAAGTTGCCGGCCCTCGACAAACTCAAGTTAATCCGTATTCTAGCCGAGGAACTCGAAAGCAACCGAGAAATTTTCCCTTTCGAGACTGGCAAAACCTACTATTTGCCAACGCCTTACAACTCTTATGGCGCAGCCGCGATCCTGGCCGAGGCGACGCCTACATATCAAGAGGAACACGACTAAAAGCGATGAAGGTCCGATATTCAACTACAGATCCTACCCAAAGTGACCTAGATAGCTTGCCACGCCTATCGTTTATTCTTTGCTATGGCACACAGGCTATCAATGTAGTGGGATTGGTGGACAGCGGCGCTACCGTCAATGTACTACCCTACCGCTATGGCATGTGGCTTGGCGCTACCTGGAATGAGCAACGGGCAACGATTCAACTGGCTGGCAATCTAGGCCATGTCGCGGCGCAGCCTTTATTCCTAATGGCAAAGATTGGCAACTTTCCACCTGTCAGGTTAGCGTTTGCTTGGAGCCAAAATGATGATGTGCCGCTCATATTAGGACAAATGAACTTCTTCATGGAGTTTGATGTCTGTTTCTATCGGTCTCAACTCGAGTTTGAAGTCAAATCCAAATCACGCTAAGTGAACTGCCACCCGGAGAGGGAATACGCGGAACACTTGCATATACCGGGAGCAGTGTGGCTGGAGACCGTGGGACAGGCGCGTGTGTCTGCGGCGGAGCAGCACCTTTTGCGGCGTTGTACGAATTGGCTATTGAACAACTTCACGGCTATGCTAGAATGGGCTAACATGGCGTCGGCCTGACTGCCGCCTGCAGCGAGTGCTGGCAGCTGTGATTTCCCCATAGTCATCCGGCAGTTGAGCTTAACCGTTAGGCTGCCGAAATAAGAATCCGGTCACAAGCTGGAGGAGGGCATTATGAGTATTAGTTTGGCAATAGATTTTAATCAGTTGAAATCACTGATAACTCAATGTGAAATCGAAGAGAAAACGGAAATCATCCGGATGTTGGAAAAAGAGACCTTTCCGCTCCGCTTTGCTCGGTTTCGGAATAAAATCAGGACAGATGGTCTGACTCTGGAAGAAATTACTGCCGAAGTGGAGACAATTCGGGAAAAGAGATACCGTGCAGAAAGATAATATCAGAATCGTAATAGATACAAATATCTGGATCGGTTTTTTAATCGGGAAAACTCTCTCCGGTCTGTCCGAAACCATAGTAAATGATAAAATCAGAATATTGTTCAGTGCAGAACTTTTTGACGAACTTGTCGAAGTCCTGCAACGACCCAAATTTAGAAAGTATTTTTCTCCGGAAGATATAACGGAATTAATCGCCCTTCTGCATTTCAAAACAGAGCAGATTGAAATTTCGGAACACTTCAGAGCTTGTCGTGATCCGAAAGATAATTTCCTTTTGGATTTATCTGTATCCGGCAACGCTGACTATCTGATTACAGGTGATGATGATTTGTTAGTCCTAAATCCGTTTCGCGGTGTGGAAATTATCAATTATCGTCTGTTCCGAAAAATTTTATCCTGAAAAATGTAACGGTAGCGGAGAAGTGAGAAGGCGGATGAGCAAGTAAGCAAATAACCTAACGCTAAACTGTAACCGCGCAACGGAAGCACCCGTTGTATGCCTATTTGAGATGAAAGAGCGTATGAATCTTAATTGAGGAAATTATATGGACGAAGAATTTGTTAGAAAATTACTAAAAAGCAGAGAAGAGGCAGATTGGTTTGATTTCAAGCGGAAGACGCGGTTGTATGGTACAAATAGAGAATTTAACAAACAAGAACGCGATGAATTTATAAAAGATATTTTAGGATTAGCAAATGGCAACAGCAGCATAGTGAGAAAGACAAAATACTTAATAATCGGAGCAGATGATGAAAAATTTGATGCTGAAGGAATGCGAGTTTTATTTAATGTTGATTATCGAGTTCCTTCAAGCAGTGATATTACAAAATGGGTAAATGCAGCCTCTGCACCGTCCGTTGTTGGTATTACCTGTCATTTGGTTTCAATTAATGGCAACAATGTTTACGTGGTCAAGATTCCACCAACTTTTGAGTTACATGAAACAATCCGCGAGCTAAACGCCAAGGGTAAATTCAGTAAATATACGGTATTTATGAGACAGGATGAACACACCGTACCTGCTTCGGTAAAAGATGGAGTAACAATTCAAGAACTCAAGTATTTACACCGTCAAGAAATATCAAACCCCTTCACCATCCAATTCGGAGCTATCCTTGGTGCGGCGACGGCTTTGTTATTTTGGGATGCAGGATATAACGCAACTGAAATTACAAACCAGATAACTGAGATTGTAGGAAAACTAGTAGTGCTTATTGTTGGAGGTGTGTGTGGGGCTGAAGCTGGTTGGGCATTTAGAGAATGGAATTCTCTTCGATATGATTGGCGATATTATTCCCTTAGAAAAAAAAACTAGAATATCTGTTGTATTTATAGCGACTATCGTTATTGCTGCGCTCCTTTGGTTACTAACAAAGATATGGTAACAACACCCAACCCAGCATCAAGCTACCATGGTTATGCCACAAGAGTAAACGGCACGATTGACCAATAATTTCTCTTTTACCGCCCCACCCGTACCGAAGGAGCACCTCCCATGCACCTAACGACAACCGAAAAAGCCTGGTTAGCCGGTGAAGACGGCCCCGCGCTGCGGCGCGCGATGGAGATCATCGTAGCGCTGGGCCAGATCTACGGCGCGGAACGCCTCATCCCCGTGGCAAGCGTGCAGATTTCCGGCGTCTCCTACCGCAACCTTGGCCAGGCCGGGCTGGATTTTTTGCAGCAGTGGGCCGCCGAGGGCGCGCAGGTGCGCGTCCCCACCACGCTCAACCCCGCCGCGATGGATTTGGAGGCGTGGCGCGTCCAGGGCTTCAAGCCAGAATTCGCCACACAGCAACACGCGGTGATTGCGGCGTTCGCGCAGATGGGCGTGAGCGCGGGCCAACCGCACCCCACCTGCACGCCCTACCTCATCGGCAACGTGCCGCAGCCGGGCGAGCATCTCGCCTGGGCCGAATCCTCCGCTGTCTCCTACGCCAACAGCGTTTTGGGAGCGCGCACCAACCGCGAGGGCGGGCCGGGGGCCATCGCCGCCGCGTTGACGGGCCGCACGGGAGCCTACGGCCTCCATCTGGAGCGGAACCGCTGCGCCACACTGCACGTCAAGGTAGAGGCGTCCCCGCGCACCAGCTCCGATTACAGCGCGTTAGGCGCACAGGTGGGGGAACACGCCGGAGCGCGCATCCCCTACTTCACCGGGCTGCCGTTGACGCGCGGGGAGCCTTTCTGGGAGGAGAAGCTCAAGGCGCTGGGCGCGGCGCTGGCCGCGACCGGCGCGGTGGCACTCTACCACGTCGCCGGGGTGACGCCGGAGGCGCGCACGGTCACGCCGCTGGCCCCGGAGCACGAGACCTTGACGATCACCGAGCTAGCGCCGGGCTACGCGCTCTTCAACGACGCGGACGCGGAGATTGACCTGCTCTGGATCGGTTGCCCGCACGCTTCGCTGGCAGAGATTGCGCATGTGGCGGAGCTGGTGCGCGGGCAGCGGCTGCGCGTCCCGCTCTGGGTGACTTGCGCGCGCCCGGTGAAGGAGGCCGCCACCAAGCAAGGTTTTAACGCCATCATCGAGGCGGCAGGCGGACAGTTGTTCGCGGATGCGTGCCTGGCCATCGCGCCGGTGCGCGCGCTAGGCTTTGAGACTGTGGGAACCGTCTCGGCGAAGGGCGCATTCTATCTGCGGAATCTGGCGGGCGTCCAGGTGCAGTTGAAGAGCGTGGAGGAATGGATAGAAACAGTAGACGGTAGACGGTAGACAGGACACAGTAGACAGGACACAGGGAAAAGCACCCCATCATCCGCTATTCGTTCATTTGCCCAGTAGGAGATTCCTCGCGGGCGCGTCGCTAGCGCTCCGCTGGCTCGGAATG
>JAIOSN010000205.1 GCA_021107605.1 Anaerolineae bacterium
ATTGGGTGGATTGTGACCTGGTGGCAGAATCTGTATCTCCGGTTGCATCGGTACTGGTTGTAAATAGTGCCACAAATCCATTTCAGGTGAGACTAGTGTCTCACTTAAACCTGGTTCACGCTCCACTTGCGCATATTTGCACAATTTGGAGCGACGCATATCCGCATCTATCAAAATTACCCGCTTACCCGTTGCTTCTAAGGCCAGAGCTAAATTTAATGCCACTGTCGATTTCCCCTCGCCGGGACTGGGGCTGGTAACTAAAATTACCTTGAGCGGCTCATCCACGGAGGTGAATTGCAGATTGGTTCGTAAGAGCCGGTAAGCCTCTGCCCCCAGAGATAACGGGCGGTCGATAATTACCCCTTGCTCACCAGAACCATTTACCCGGTTCTTCTCTGACTCGTGCCAAATCCGTCCCAAGACCGGCGCTTCAACTAAGCGCTCTGCTTCATCCGAAGATTTGATACTGGTATCCAGGTATTCTTGCAGGAACACTCCGCCCACCGCGATCATGCCACCTACCACGGCGGCCAAGAGAGCATTCATCATCTTTCGCGGGCGTATGGGGCCTTGAGGATAACGCGCCGGCTCGATGACACTTACCAAATCAGCTGCTTGTAACTCAGCCAGTTGAATACTCTGATAGGCGGTGTAAAGGCGTGAAAGGGAATCTTGTAACCGCGTAATCTGTGATTCCAGCTCGCTCCGTTCTGTCGAATCTGAGGTAGCGTCCAACCGCGCTCTGTAATCTCCAATATCTTGTTCTAGCGAATCAATCTGCTTTTGTAGACGCGCCAGTGCATCCTGAAAACGCGCAGTCTGTCGTTCTTGGTTCTCTTCCATGAAAACTTGCGCGAGCATATTGGCCAAATCAGCAGTTAGTTGAGCATCTGTGCTCTCCACACTAATTTTGAGTACTTGAGTATCGCGCACCGGTGCTATTGTTAATTCGTAGGGAATTATCTGTCCGGCAGGATACCCCAAGCGGAGCAATGCGGCTTCTTGTAATGGCCGGCTGTTGATCATCTCAGCGTAGGTCTGCGCGGCTCGCTGACCAGCCATAATATCCGCGTAGTCTGAACCCATAAGCGAGCTGCTCGGCTGGACTATTATCCGCACGGCCGCGTTGTAAACAGGCTCTACCATCCACTTACTAACAGTGTACGCTGTCCCCCCGGCTAGCAAAGCGGCCAGCACAATAAGCCATAACCAATGACGTATCAGTTGCCAGTAAATGCGCAGGTCAAGATCCATAGTTAGTTCGTCTTGCATTCACCACTCCATAGGGTTGAGCGTTAGATTAAAAAGGCTGTCATCTCCCTGCCACTATATCATAGATTGGCAGTCAAGCAATAGAGATTTCGCAGGGATTAGGCTCAATACCGTTCAGATAAGCAACCTCCAGACCTCCGAGGTCTTACATGAGGCCCTTACGCGACAGCTACGAAGATCTTACAGAGACCTCGGAGGTCTTAACTAAACCGTATTGGGATTAGGCTGTTCTCTCTGAAAAATCATGTACAATGGAATTAGCTAATCACTCAACAGAACAAGGAGCTTCAAAATGAGAAAACTTTATAAAATCAGTGGCATAGCAATAATGTTGGCGATACTGACGGGGATGTTGTTTGTGTTCACCGTTAGCGCGGGGGAGAAAACGCCTCCCTACGTGGTCGCCATGAAGAGCACTGGTGATAGCAGTAACCCCAGTCGTGTGGCCGTTGATGCCATCACCCGTCTGGCTTATGTACTGGATACTCAGTATAAGCTCTGGATATTCGAGGACGCCGATGACCCCACTTTCATCGCAATGGGCCGACCGGTTGAGATCGCAGTGGATCCTGGGCATTACATCTACGTCACCAGTGACATCCCCCATAATCCTGTTTCGATAGTGCATGGTACTGAGAAATTTGGGACTATCCCGCTGGGCATAAGAGCAGCCGGTGCGGTCGCGGTGTTGACCAGTACCCATAGAGCCTACGCTGCATTACCCGATGACAATGTAGTAGTGGTGCTAGATGGGAGTTCGCTGACCATAACGTCTGAAATCACGGTGGGCCAAAACCCCGTAGCCATCGCCGCTAATCCCAGCAACGATCAGGTATATGTGGTAAACAGGGATGATCATACTGTCTCTATAATTAAAAACGGCATGGTCATCTACACAGCCACGGTAGGCATCACACCCACTCACGTGGCGGTGAACCCGGTCACGAACTACGCTTATGTTTCCAATAGCGGTGATAATACCGTCACCGTGATAGCCGGTGATACTCACGCTACCAACACTATAGCTGTGGGAGATGAGCCAGGAGATATCGCCATCAACACCAGATTGGGAGACGTTTACGTTATCAATGAGGGTACAATTGGTTCCTTGAGCGTCTTGAGAGACACCACGTTACTTCAGACCAAAAGTCTACCAGATTCTCCCCGAGCTGTGGACGTGAACCCGGCGACCGGCTACATCTACGTGGTGGGCGGCGAGGACGACGCCGGCACCATCACAGTTTTGAGTGCCACCCTGGCTTCGGAGACTTATGTGCCCATTGGTCACGCCCCGCACGATATCGCCGTGTTGCCCGGCACGGAAGGTGATCTTGCCTACGCGGCCATGTACAAGGGTACCGGTGGTGATGATGAAGGGCGGGTGGTGATCCTGGGACGTAGTGAAGCTACCAGAGTGATACTTGAAAATGGCAAACCCGCCACCATGATCTGCGACGGGGTCAATGCTCTCTCCATCACCCTCCAAATTCCAGCCCAAACCATCACGGAGAATGTGGATCTAATCTGTAGTGCCTGGGAACCGAACACTCAACCGCACTATCAATTCGCCGGTCAGGGGTTTATTCTAAAAGCCTACCAGCAAGGTCAACACCGGGCGGGCTTTGAGTTCATGCCAGTCATTACAATGGGCGTCAATTACCCACAGCCCCACCCCGCCAGCCTGGAAACAGAGTTGGAACTACGTCTTGGCGTTCCCGGCGGAGATTGGACCACTGCGGGGATCACTCTGATTTCGCCCCCGGCCCACAACAAGCTGACGGTCACGTTACGTCACCTGCCGGCGGATTCGTTGGCCGGTTATGCGATTGTTATACCCGGTACTTTCATCTACCTGCCGCTGATCATGCGCAACGCATAGTCCCTCAAAACGCACTCCCCCAGATGATTGCTCACCTGGGGGAGTGCGTTTGCTTTGCAGCCTACGGATAGATGCGGTTTAACGTCCGGGGGGAAGGGATCGTCTCGCGGTTGTGGTTGATGCCGCAGAGCCAAGTACTCGTTCGCTACACGCTCAATCCGAAGCCGCTATGGGGGACGCTCCCCTATTTACGCAACTCAACGTACCATTTGAACGCTTCCTCTGGCAACTCGTGCTCATGGATGCGTTGCAACAAGAGTTCCGGGTCGGAGATGCGCTCGCTGCCCCCGATGATCTCACCGTAGCCTTCCGGGGCCAGCAGATCAACACTCTTGGAGACCTCCGGGCGGCCCGGCCACGGCTCCATGTAGAAAGCCTTCGCCCCCGTCGGATAA
>JAIOSN010000142.1 GCA_021107605.1 Anaerolineae bacterium
GCTTAAACTTTTGACCTTTGACTTTCGACTATGGTAATTTACCCCATCTGCCGGATGACCATGACTACCTTACCTTGCACACGGACATTTTCGGCCGGCTCGTAGAAAGGTTCCATGGTGGGATTAGCCGGTTGCAGCCGGACTTGATTACCTTCATAATAAAGTTTCTTCAGGGTGGTCTCACCGGGGTCATCTAACCAGACGGCGGCCATCTGTCCATTTTCCACCCGCTCCTGCTGCCGGATAATAACCATGTCGCCATCATTGATGAGCGCGTCGATCATAGAGTTCCCCTGCACGGTGAGCGCGAAGAGGTCCGAAGTATCGCGTCCGAAGAGCGCCCGGCTGATTTCCACCGTCTCATCGCCGGGCAACGGCTCCACGCTGATGGGGGCGCTGGCGACGATGTAACCCAGATAGGGGACGGAGACAACTTCCTCTGCCGCGTGGGCAAACGGCTCCGCAGCTCCAAGCAGCTGAATGCCTCGCGAAATACGATTGTCGCGAGCGATATAGCCTTTCTCCTCTAACTGGTCTAGATAGTAAGTAACGTGTGAAGTAGAGGCGATACCGGTGGCCCCGCCAATCTCACGCAGGCTAGGGGGATAGTCATGTTCATCTCGATAGGCTTTAATAAAATCTAGGATCTGCTGCGGCTTCTGCTTCAGTTCGGCCTTCATGTCTTCCTCTCCTGGGGTTGAATCCCAAATATCCCAATCTCTTATCCCAATTATATTGGAACATTTGTTCCATGTCAAGGAGCTGCTTGAAGTTGATTGATGATGACCGTAGTACCAGAACGGTAGCTGTGTGGGAAGTCGTAGCCCAAAAGACAAAACCCTCTCCATGTTTAGGAGAGGGTTTTGAGCTTGAAAAAGAGTGGTCGTATTACTTGAGCTCGATTTTGGCGCCGGCGTCTTCGAGTGTCGCTTTTGCGTCTTCAGCCGCCTCTTTGGAAACGGCTTCCATAATGGCTACGGGGGCGCTCTCAACTAATTCCTTGGCCTCGCGCAGTCCCAAAGTAGTGATCTGGCGGACTGCTTTGATGACGTTAATTTTCTTGGGCCCGAAGTCTTTAAGAATGACGTCGAACTCAGTCTGCTCTTCTTCCGGCTCTGCGGCGGCGGCGGGCATAGCGGCCATCGCCATAGGCGCTGCAGCGCTGACACCTAATTTATCCTCAAGTGCCTTCACCAAGTCGCTGGCTTCCATCAAAGTAAGGGCACTAATTTCCTCTACCAATTTTGCTAAATCTGCCATAAAAACACCTCTTCTGTTTAGTTTAATTTGTTATTTAGGCGGCGTCCGCAATGGTCTCGTCGCCTTCTTCCAACTTGTCAATATAAGCCTGTACCACATTGAGTATTTGCCGGATTCTGCCAGCCACTTCCCCCACTGTCTGGGTAGCCGGAGCATTGATCGTAGCCAATACTTTGGAGAACATCACGTCGCGCGAAGGTAATTCCGCCAAACGAGCTGTTTCCTCGGCGTTGTAGAAACGTCCCTCAACTAAAGCCCCTTTGATATTGAACTCGCCGTTCTCCATATCACCAGCGAAGTTTTTGAAAACTTTAGCCAGCGGTGGAGCATCTCGATGACAAAAAGCCACCAAGGTAGGTCCGTCAATCATGCCCTCCGGGGTTTCGTAAGAGCTTGCTTCGATGACGCGCTGAAAAAGAGTATTTTTAATCACAAAGACTTGCCCCTCTTTTTCACGGGCTTCTCTGCGCAGCTCTTCCATTTGAGGCACATTCAAGCTCTTATAATGTGCAAAAATGGCCCCTTGGGAACTTTGTAACTGCTGCGTGTACTCAGTAACCAATTCCTCTTTACGTATACGTGAAATAGCCAACCTCTCTCACCTCCTTATTATTGATCTTAAGCTACAAAAAAACTGGCCCCATGTCTACCGACACAAGGACCAGTTTTACACTCGGTTATCTGTCCTTGCCTCGGCAGGTAATTAAGTGTATTAACACTCCTGCGGTCTTCGGCAAACAGGGATTTGAACTTTTTATGATGTTACTAGTCAGATTACTCCATCGCCAGAGCGACCAACGGCTCAACTTTGACACCAGGCCCCATCGTAGGAGCCAGGGTTACGCGCCGTATGTAAGTTACCTTGTTAATTGCTGCGGGTCTGACGCGCCGCAAAGTTGACATAATGGCAGTCATATTCCCCAGTAATTTTTCGGTGGTAAAACTAACCTTCCCGATAGGGAAATGCAGGTTCCCGGAACGATCTAGCCGGTACTCAACCTGTCCAGCCTTAGAAGCCTTAATTGCCGCTGCTAAATCATCGGCGGGGACCATGGTGCCGGTCTTGGGATTGGGCATCAAGCCCCGCGGCCCTAATACACGACCTAAGCGACCAACTTTCGCCATCATCTGCGGTATGGCAATGGTTACATCGAAGTCTGTCCAACCATCCATAATCCGTTGGATACCCTCATCACTGGTGATAACATGATCAGCACCGGCTTCTTCAGCGATAGCTTGAACGTCCGGGGTAGCGAAAACCACCACACGCACGGTAGTTCCCAACCCGTGTGGCAACTGAACCATCCCTCGAATTTGTTGATCTGCATGGCGCGGGTCCAAGCCTGTGCGCACGTGCATCTCAACCGTCGCGTCGAAACTGGCGTAACTCACCTCTTTTACCAAGCTAACAGCCTCTTCCGGATTATACTCTCGCTCGCGCTCAACCTTTTCCAGCGCGGCCAGATATTTTTTCCCATGTTTTACCATTTCATACTCCTTGTGGTATTAGCAGGCGGTTAAACCCTCCCACGTTAGTTATAATTTACTCTTTGATTAGCACGCCCATACTGCGGGCTGTCCCGGCAATCATCCGTTCGGCGGCCTCAATATCATGTGCATTGAGGTCTTTCATCTTCTGCTCCGCGATCTCCCGTACTTGCTGGGGGGTTACACTCCCTACCTTATCTTGATTTGGTTTTGAGGAACCCTTGGGTATCCCCGCCGCTTTGCGCAACAGGTCAGCAGTTGGAGGGGTCTTGAGAATGAAATCAAAGGATGAATCCCGATAAATAGTGATCTCGGCTGGGATGATGTTCCCTGCCAGGTGCCCCGTCTTAGCATTATACTGCTTGCAGAAACCCATCAAATTAATACCATGTTGTGCCAAAGCAGGACCAATGGGCGGGGCAGGATTGGCTTGACCAGCCGGAATCTGCAATTTCACTACTGCCTTCACCTTTTTTTTCTTTGCCATCTTCCTAAACTCCCTTAAATCTTATCCGAAGTTTACAAAAACCTCGCTGGTTAATTATGCTATATTATGCTTTTTCAATTTGTAAGAAATCCAATTCTACAGGGGTCTCACGTCCAAAGAAGGAGACCAACACATGTAATTTCGCACGCGCCTCGTCAACATCTTGCACTACCCCAATAAAATCAATGAAAGGACCTTCTATAATCCGCACCTTCTCGTTAATCTTGAACGTGGTTCGTAGACGAGGAGGCTCTGCCTCCATACGATGTAGGATTGATTTTACCTGCTCGCGGCGTAACGGAACCGGTTTATGGCCCGTTCCTACAAACCCGGTGACACCAGGCGTGTTGCGCACCATGTACCAGGCGTCTTCAGTATAAATCATCTGAACCAGAATGTAGCCCGGATAGAGGCAACGCTCTACCGTCTCTCGTTCGCCACTTTTAATCTCGATTTCCTCAATGGTAGGAACAACCACCTGGTAAATGCTATCCTGCATCCCCATAGATTCAACCCGTTGTTGTAGGTTGTGTTGCACCTTCTGCTCCGAACCGGAATAACAATGTATCACAAACCAATTTTTTAGCTTAGCATCTGGTCGCTCTTCGTCGGCGAAAGGGTCAGGAAGTAGATCACCAGCTGGCATTTCCCGGAGCAACCGCTCTTGAAGTTCCACAGGGGATAGGTCTAGGTCTTCCTCTGGGAGTGATACCTCTTCCTTTGGGAGTGATACCTCTTCCGGTTCTGGTTCCGGCTCGGATATGGGCGTGGTGGCGGGAACGACCAGCTCCGTACTCTCCGGCTCGGTTTCCAGAGGAGCAATTTCCACACTCTCCTCTTCCTCCACCTCGGTATCCATCTCAAAACGGCTCAACAGCTCCTCTGGAGAGAGATGCGCATCTAGACCTGACGCGCTCAGCTCGTTCATCTCAGTATTTACTTCCACTTCTTTTTCCAGAGAGCGTTCTTCTAACATGGCTTGCTCAAGCCTCGTCTACTTGTCCAACCATGACGGTCGCGATGGTCAAAGCCGCAGCCACAATCGCACCTAACACCATAAAAAGTACATTCTGAGAGACAATTCCTCTCAGCAGCCATCCAAAGAAGAGATCCATGGCTCCTAATACTATAGCCATCCCCAGGGTCACTAGTCCCACCACTTTAGTAAGCCGCCAAGCTTCTTGGCGACTAGGCCAGCGCACCTTCCGCAGCTCAACGCGGGTCTCCCGAAAATAACGGATGATTGCATTTCCTGGTTTTCGTTTATTTTTTCGGTCAGCCATCTCTATCCTCCGTGCGCTCAAATCCCCTTACAGTATAGAGACACCGTCTCTGATTGACGGTGTCTCATTGAACAGGCAGGCGAGACAGGACTTGAACCCGTAACCTACGGTTTTGGAGACCGTTGCTCTCCCAATTGAGCTACTCGCCTACAATTTAACTACTTAGTCTCGCGGTGCAGGGTATGCTGCCGGCAACGCGAACAATACCGCTTCAATTCTAAACGTCCACGATCATTATGCCGATTCTTTTCGGTCAGATAATTCTGTTCCTTACACACCGTACACGCGAGTGTAATGCTGGGTCTAGCAGATTTTTTCTTTTTAGCCATGATTCCTCTGTATACTCTATAGGTTTCCTGAAGGAGCCAAATCCCTCAAGCCCATGCTCGGATTTGAACCGAGGACCCCATTCTTACCAAGAATGTGCTCTACCAGCTGAGCTACATGGGCATAAAAAAAGGTGGGCAGAGGCGGATTCGAACCACCGAAGGCGTTGCCAGCTGATTTACAGTCAGCCCCCTTTGTCCACTAGGGTATCTGCCCACAAAAAGCCGACGGTGGGAATCGAACCCACACCCCTCCGCTTACAAGGCGGAAGCTCATCCGTTGAGCTACGTCGGCACGAGACCATTATAACACGCAGCCTAGACGGGTTAAAGGGTTTACCCGTTCCGTTAGCAGCGATGAGTATACACAACTACCAAAATTTGTCAACTATTAGAGAGCAGTCAATGTCATTAAGTTAAGCAACTGGTTAGACCTCAGAGGTCTAATGCGACCCTCTCCCGAAAGAAATTTACCGCAAATACGACGTGGTTTGCAATTATGCGGCACTACCAGAGACCTCGGAGGTCTTATGGTCTTATCTTAAATTGAGAGAGCAGTGAAAACTTGGCAACACTTGACAAATTTACCCCTTTGGGTAGAATGCAATTCGTTGAATTTAATTTTTTGATAAGGAGTAGGCACTGTGATTAACAATAATGTTGCAGTTCGCGCCAGTGGTGAGGGAAGCGCAGGGTATTCCCTGGTCGCAGTGTGCCTATCGGAGAGTTGAATTAACCAAATCTGATGTTAGAGGCCGTGGGCATCTGCGATGCTCACGGCCTTTTTGTTTGCTAAGTTGCTGCCAACAAGAGGTCGTGGGAAGAAAACCACGGCCTCTTGTTATTTTAGCTAACATTTGCAGTTCAAAAGGGAGTTACTCATGGATGGGAAGATGATGGAAATCACGGGATTACCAGAAAATTATTTTATGCGCATAGTTACATTGGATGACGTGGAAGCGGTTGTCGCGCTAGTTAACGCCTGCTCCCAAGAGACGATAGGTAAAGAGCAATGTGAAGTCAGTGAGTATCGCAACGATTGGCAATCCCCTACCATGGACATGGGGACCGATCTGCGGGTAGTTTTATCTCCAGAAGAGAGGATTGTGGGCTATGCAGGAGTGTGGGATCCTCAACCGCATGTGCAGATTTACGGGTTTGGGTACGTGCATCCGGCGCATCGAGGCCGAGGCATCGGTACTGGTTTGGCTAACTGGATCGAAACGCGCGCCAGAAAATCTATCGCCCAAGCCCCGGCGGGAACGCAGGTTAAAGTTTGCCAGAGGGCTTACAGAGCGGATATTTCTTCTCAGAAATTGATAGAAGTGCAAGGTTACACTCTGGCGCGGCATTGGTTCCGCATGTTGATCGAGCTGGATACGCCGCCGCCCGCGCCGCAATTGCCGGACGGGTTGACGATACGAACCTTCAACCATGAACGGGATTTGAAGTCGCTGATTCACGCAGATCGAGAGGCTTTCCGGGATCATTGGGGATATGTGGAGCATCCTTTTGAGGAAGATTGGAAAGAATGGATGCATTGGATTGAGACTGACCCGGATTACGATCCGACGCTCTGGTTTCTGGTCATGGATGGTACGGAGATCGCCGGGTTTTCCATCTGTGCGCCCAAGACCGCTGAAGATCCGGCTGCTGGATATGTCTACATGCTCGCTGTGCGGCGACCGTGGCGTCAGCAGGGCGTCGGATTAGCGATGTTGCATCACACCTTCGGGGAGTTCTATCGCCGAGGCAA
>JAIOSN010000274.1 GCA_021107605.1 Anaerolineae bacterium
GGACGTTCACGAGAGCATAGCTCCAGCGTTGCGACGCCGCGGCTACGATGTTCTGACCGTGCGCGAGGCTCACCGACGCGGGCTTTCAGATGCCGAGCAGTTGGTTTACGCTATTGCGGAAGGCCGCACGCTATGCAGCTTTAACGCCGCTGACTACATAGCCTTGCATTTGGAGTACCTGTCACAGGACCGGGAACACGCAGGCATCATCATCTCCAAACAGATCACCATCAGTGAAGCGGTTCATCGTATTCTGATCTTGCTAGATCAAGTCAGCGCCGACGAGATACGCAATCAACTGCGTTGGTTGCCCTCTTTGTGAGCACGTCACCAATATTTCCTCATATCCCAGCGTGTGAAGTAAAGCTTCTCCAAACGGAACACGCAATACGCAACCCGAAATTCAATATTTATCTGCATCCCATACGATCTATCCGTCACCGGGGATGGGAAGCGGGATAAAGGGTTCCTCCAGCGACATGTTGGACGGGCGGTGTCCCAAGCGCACGCTGATCTCTAATTCCTCGTCGCCACGGAGGACAAGGAGCTCTATCTTATCCCCCGGTTCGTGACTGAGAATGATGCCGCCCAGCGGGGTAAACTCTGTGACAACCAAGTCGTCCACTTTAGCGATCACGTCGCCAAACTTTAGTCCCGCCTCCTCGGCTGGAGTGTCGACGAGGACTTGTAAGATTTTCGCTCCCTCGCCGGTCATTTCGTAAGCGATGCCCAACCAGGCATCATCATCCGCTGGCGGAGCAAAAGGCAGCTCCTCTGGTGGTGAGTCGGGGGTGGGCATCCTGGGCGTCTCCAGTCGTACGCCCCAATTATTCTGAGCTATGGATATTCTCTGGCCCAGCTGGTAGCCCACCAGGCCGCCGAAGAAGGTTCCGCTAAAGCAACACAAGAGCAATAACCACAATGCTATCAGAACTAAGGCCAATACCTTCCAACCATTTACTTTGTCGTTCATGGGGCTGCCTCCTCTGCTTGTTGATAAACACGTTGAAACTCGGCTAAATAGTGCGCGGCGATCTCCGAGCTGTGGATGATTAGGACATTCTCATCATTCTTCTCGGCCGCGCTGCGCGAGAAGTTGTAGGAGCCGGTGATCACCACGGCTTCATCTATGATGATGACTTTGTGGTGCATGGCATAGGGATTGCCATCGGCCAGCACGCTGATGCCGGCCGCACGCAGAGCCTCCACATCGGAGCCGCTACCCTTCACGTTGCGGGTTTCCACTACCCCGCGCACCGTCACGCCTGCGCGCGCTATGCGGTTCAGGGCTTTGGAGATTTCGTTATCGGTGATAGTAAAAGCCATGAACTCTACGCTGCTCTGCGCTTCCTCCAGCAGCGAGACGATTCTGCTCTGAATATCCTCTTCAGGAGCAAAGTAAGTTTCCACCAACGTGCTGCCAATCCTCACTTGCGGATGTGGCGTGTTTTCCGGGGAACTCGCTCCGAATTGCTGCGTGGTGAACATCTCCTCGAACTCCACCGTGTAGTTTTCCGCCAGGGCCTCGGATTCCAACATCACGATGTTGTTATTGTTGCGGTAGGTGCCGTTCTTGGTGAGATTCCAGGAGCCGGTCCAGACCAGATGCTCATCAATGACCACGAATTTATTATGCATAAATGGATCTCGGTCATCGGTGACTACTGGAATCCCCGCTTGCTCCACGCGGACCGTACCGGCTTCATCCGCGTACTCGTCATCCGTCACCAGCCGGATGGCGACGCCGCGTCGTTGCGCCGCGACCAGCGCGTCGGCCACGCGCAGCAGATCCAGGTCGTAAGCGGCCACGTCCACGCTGCGGGTGGCGCTTTCAATGGCCGTGACCAGGCTCTCGTCCACCCCCCCCAAGTGATTGGTTGCCTCGTCGGGATAAGTGGGCGCGGTGAAGGCGATTTGAATGCCGCCTTGCGGTTCGGTGAGTATGGAACTACCGCCGGAATCCAGTAGATCGATGCCTAAAAATTCTTGCGTGGCCCACAAAACGATGATCAAGAAGAGGGAGAGTAAAAACTCTTTCCAGCCTAGTCGTTTGCCTTTGGTTGCCATAAGTGCTCCTTATGGAGATGTGATAAGGATGTGTTTCATTGCAGTTGAATTTCTGGTGGCGTATTGCGTGTTCCGTTTGGAGAAGATTTTCACCACCCACAATGCGGACAGAACTCTCAACTCATTTGAAACGCATCCAGATGATAATTACTCAGTCTTTTTGGTTACTACTCAGCCACCCTGCAAAATTCAAGAGCGGACGCAGATTCGCGCAGATTTCCGCAGATAAAATAGAAAATCAGCGTTTATCTGCGTCCTGGCAGTAACTCCTTTTGCTAATCACGCATAGCGGGTACTTGTCGGAATCCCCCAATAGATTTTGTAACGCGACCAGAGGGTCAGGTTGTGCCGCGCTTACTTTCGCCAGCCGGCGCATTTTATGCCGCAAGGCGCGGAGTTGGGGAGCCAACTGCTCCCAGGCTGCTTCTTCGGGTAGCTCTGCGGTCGCGTTCACCAGCGCGACTACCTCTCCCTCTGCCCACCTCAGTAAGAGTATGGCTTCTTGATCAGTGAGTTCCCCGGTCAGAGCCGGGTCGGAGGTGATACGTTCTATTGCCAGTTGCCAGCGTTCTTCTGCCATGATTTTATTCCTTCCCTGCTGCCAGATGTTGCGCAAAGCTACTCACAATTTTTATTTGTGGCGGCGTCGGGCGGATGAAGGGGCGGCCCCGGCGGACGGCGGCCCAAGCTTCCGCCGGGCTAACTCCCGTGCTGACGAGATAAGCGGCGGCCGTGGTGGGAGCGCGTCCTACGCCGACGGCACAATGAATGTAAACGCCCCGTCCGGCGGCGATCTGCGCGGCGATGAAAGTAGCTGCGCGGGCTAACTTCTCCACCGTGGGCGGAGCGTCATCTGTCGTTGGCAGCCAGAGATAATGTTCCGGCGCCACACCGCGCGCAGCATCATCAGATTCACCGCGCAAGTTGACCACGGCCTGGATGCCGCGCGCTTCCATGCGGGGCAGCCCGTGTTTCCGCTGTTGCCCGCCCACATAGAGCAGCGGAGTTATCTGGCTGAGCGACTCTGGCGAAACTCCTTGGATATTCCGCAGAATTTTATCCCGGAGCCATAAGCCGGTGATGTGCAACCCGTCCTCCCGTAGCCGGCAATAGAGGATGTACAACGCTTTGATTAGTGGATGAGTTTCTAACCGCTGATGTATGACGTAAACTTCTGCTTTCAAAATTAACTCCCCCTGTCTACCGTTTACTGTTCTTACCCGTAGAGCGCCGCCGCGCCCTCGGTTATGTCCACCGCTTGCCCCGCAATCTCAGTGTAGAGATCGCGGTAATCGCGGGTATGGATGACAATCGGCATGGGGACGGCGTGCCCTATCAAGAGCGCTTGTTGCTTCGTCTCCAGGCGAGCCAGCACCTCGCGCAAGGTGGAAGTGCCCGCTACACCGGAGAGCACCGCGCGGATATCGCTCTCCTCGTCCAGTAGCGCGGTCACTCGCGTGCCGATCTGACTCATTACCTCCGGGTCAATACCGCTAGGGCGCTGATCCACCACCAGCAAGGTGACGTTGTACTTGCGCATCTCCCGCGCAATAGTGCCGAAGATCGTATGGCGCGCAATCGCTGGATCTAAGAACTTATGAGCCTCCTCGATGGTGATGATAAGTGGGCGCGGCTCTTGTCCCTGTCCGCCCAGCGCAGCTTCCTTGCGATTCACGTAGGCGTGATGGATGCGGCGCGTGATATAGTTCGCTACCAGAATATAAGCCTCCAGCGCGTTCCCATAGCGGCCAAACTCCAACACCACGCTCTTGCCGCTGTTGATGTAATCCAAAATCCGCCCGATAGGTTCGTCGGGGGCCTTATCTACCAGAAAACCGAAGCGGTGCAATTGTGCCAGCTTGCGCTGGATAGCGCCCAAAGTCCCTTCATGGATTTGGTTATCGTCGCTCAAGGCCTCCAGGCCCTCGTCCGGCTCCTCC
>JAIOSN010000339.1 GCA_021107605.1 Anaerolineae bacterium
CGAGCAGGATTTGGGCGCGGCGGTGGCGGGGTTGGCGTGAAATAAAAGTTGCCCAAATGACCATTTGGCCCTATACTTAGCGTGTTGGCTGCCAAGAAAAACGGCCCAAGGCGACGCGACTCTCGAGATACGGAGGCCAGATGACAACCACACTGGATTTGAGCGAGATACGCAAACGGTTGGATAAGCACGTGAAGCAGACGTATCTGCGCAAGGTCCAGGCCCCCATCAACGTGAAAAGTACGCTGTTGGCCTGGATGGAGTTGGTGTAGACGCGCTACAGATTAGCCAAACACCTGATCTAAGAACTGCGTTGGGTCCAGCGTTTCTTGCCATTCGCGATGCCGCTGGATCGAATCCAGCGGCTGGGAGCGGGGCTGGGTCAAAAAGCGCGTGGCCTCCACCGGCCCCAATGCGCGGATCAATGCTGCGATGGCCCGGCGCACGAGTTCATCTTCTTGAAGGTAGGTATGTTGGATCGTCGTCATCGCAAGTCCTCCTTTTCGCAGTACGCAACCGGTGTACCACACCAAACTGCAGAACCTATGCGCCGACATTGCCGTACCAACCGATCATCGGTGGTGACAAAATCGGCGTCGGCGGCTTCGGCGAAGGCCAGATGTGCAGCATCGGCAGGACCCAGGCCTTGGGCAACGAGCGCCTCAGCCCGCGCGCGAACCGTGGCGCGCTCTGCGGCAACTACCGTCCCAATTTCTTGCAGTAACGCGAGCAAATACTCGCGCTCAGTAAAATTTGAGATGGCGTCAATTTCCAACCGATGCACGGGTGAAACCATGCAAGGCAGATCTTCAAGCCGGATGTGACTCAGAATCAACTGCACAGCTTCCGTTTCCAGCCGGATACGAATTTGTGTTTGCTCATCGAAAGGTCGACACAATGTACAAACGTCAAGGTAAACGCGCCGGATTGTGGACGTCATTCTAACTCCTGTATGCCAGTTTCTAAGTCCATTATATCACAAATGTAATGAGGTCGCATGGATCCCAAAGATATCCACAAACTACGCAGCCTGACAACGTTCGACAAGCTGGTGGACTACCTCCGCGATGAATTGGACTGGCCCATCGAGATGCAGGACGCCGAGGATATTGTCTTCGAGTACGAACCGGAAGAGCTGGGCCTCGATCCCCAATGCGCGGTGAAGATCGAGAGCATCAAGCAGATACGCCCGCTGGCCGAGGGGCAGAAGGGGGGCGAGTTCTTCACGCCCACGTCCCTCGTCAAACTCATCGTCGAGATCATTGAGCCGTTCAAAGGACTGATCCTCGACCCCGCGGCCGGATCGGGTGGCATGTTCGTGCAGAGTGCGCGCTTCATGGAGGAGCACCGCTACACCATCAGGACCGCCCTACGATCCCGACCTCAATGATGGCGTCAAGGTGAATCTGCTGCCCATCCAGGCGGCAGGATTGCTGCCGGTCAAGAAGGTGGTATGAGGAGGAAGTGACTTTGTATAATAGGACTTTCGCTTATGCTCAAAATCAGGTAAACTAGAAAAATGATTACTAAACAACAATACGTAGAATATCTAATTAGTACGCCGATAAACTATACTTGCACTAATTTGGCTAACCACCTGGCAGGAGTGAGTCATGCTGTAGTGAGTGATTATCTCCAGCGAGACAAACAAACTTCGCGGCATCTCTGGGAATTAGTCGAAGGCCTAATTGATGACAGTGCTAGAGCCTACCTAATCATTGACGATAGCGTACAAAACAAACAGTACTCGCGGTCAATTGAACTGGTCAAGTTGCAATATAGTGGTGCGGTAGGCGGCTTAGTGCGCGGGATTGGAGTAGTGAATTTGGTACATACCACTGGAAAAGACGGCGAACATTATCCGCTAGATTTTCGGGTCTACGCCAAAGAGGCTGACGGCAAGACCAAGAACGACCATTTTCGAGAAATGCTACTCCGCGCCATTGTCGAGAGACAAATTAAGGCTAAAACAGTGCTTTTTGATAGCTGGTATGCCTCTTGGGAGAACTTAAAACTGGTGAAACGTTTAGGATTAACGTTCTATACCACGCTCAAAAGCAAGCGCCTAGTTAGTTTGAGTAAAGAAAGCGGCTATGTGCATCTCGCTGAAGTCGAATGGACCGCAGAGCGCCTGAAAAATGGCATGATTGTCAAGCTCAAGAAAGTGCCTTTCAAAGTGAAATTGTTCAAGGTGGTCGCCACAAACGGCGACATTGACTGGATTATTACCAATGCTCTAGCTGCGACTGTGACCACACAAGTGGCCCAAGCAGCGGATAACTTGCGCTGGCAGGTGGAAGAATTTCATCGCGAATTAAAGCAATTGACGGGCAGTGAAAAATGTCAGTGTCGTAAAGCTCGTTCTCAACGCCACCATTTAGCTGGTTGTTATCATGCTTGGCTATCTCTGAAGGTGCAAGCCCGGACTTGGAATAAAACCAGCTATCAAGTGCGTACCGATTTGTTCAGCGATTATCTGCGCGCCGCACTCCGCAACCCCACAATCAAGGCTTTTCAGCCGGTGTGAGCGAAAGTCCTATAAACAACAATACGTAGAATATCTAATTAGTACGCCGATAAACTATACTTGCACTAATTTGGCTAACCACCTGGCGGGAGTGAGTCATGCTGTGGTGAGTGTCCCGGGCTTCCGCAGCCGCCAGTTACAGATTGAACTGGCGGAAGATGCCGTCACCACGTTGGATGTAGAACTCAAGCCCGCCGGGGAGCCTGCGGGCAAGATCAAAGTCAAGGGCCTGGAAGTGACCATCGCCGACGAATCCATCTTCTTGATTGAATCCACCGGCCAGAGCCTTTCCTTGCAAGAGTACGAGGACTACACCCGGCGCAAAGTGCGCGACCTGGCCGGGGCACAGGGCATCAATGGCTTACTTGCTGCTTGGGTGCATCCCGACCGCCGCCGCCAATTCCTGGAGCAGCTCTTCCAGGCCAGCGTCCACCCCGAGGTGCTGGCTGAAGTCAAAGGGCTGAGCGACGCCGACCTCTTTGATCTGTTGGCGCATCTGGCTTTCGGTGCGCCGCTGCGCAGCCGTGACGAGCGCGCCGCGGCCTTCCGCAACCGCGAGCAGCGCTTCCTGCAACGCTTCAGCCCGGAGGCGCGGGAGGTACTTCTGGCCCTGCTGGAGAAATACCGCGCAGGCGGCGTCGAAGAACTCGCCAACGCCCAGGTTTTTCGCCTGCCGCCCTTTGATGAGATGGGCCAGGTGGTGGGCGTGATGCAGCGGTTTGGGGATGTTGAAGGGCTGCGTGGGGCATTGAACGAGGTACAGCGTCGGTTGTATGCATGAGTAAAAATATAAAAATCATCATTGTAGGGAGGTAGTGATATGCCTGGAATTTCTCCATCCTTGTATTAACGTTGCTATGATACTCTGCTCAAATGCAGCGAGTTCAACAGTGATGCCTCAGTTCGCACTTTATTTGTAACTGATAATCTGTGGGCGTTTAGGAATGGTTTACCCAGTGCCAATAACAAGGTGGCACGGGTTACGGCTGTGTTGGAATACTCGTTGGAGCAAGAACCAGATGTCGGGCCACCGATCTTGGCAATATTTTTGCACGCCTTGAGCAGTCACTACAAACCGGGAAATGCGCTGCTTAATGAATTAAAGACGCGAGCTCTTGAAGTCGAAGAGGCATTGGGTGGAGATGCAGCAGTACCGGAGAACCCTCCTGACCCGCTTGACCAGGCTTTGCCGGGGATCACGGTAACGCTATTGACCGATGTGGTACCCACCGCGTATTGTTACCAATTGACGAGTGAAAAATATCCCCTGATTAACATAAAAGCAGACAATACCGGGCGCGACAATGTGAACACTACGTTACGTATCCAGGCTGGCATCGAGGGGTTCAGTGATCCGACTATTGTCACTCCCTACGTACCTCAAGGGCAGCAGGCCAACGTTGTTTTGCTCCCGCAATTGCGTCAGGAAGCTGTTGCTGCACTCAACGAGATGCGTCCGGTCACGCTGCATATCAAGGTTGAACAAACTGCGCCGAAATCAAATCTGCTTTATGAGCAGACACATCCTATCCGTTTACACGCCCGTGATACGGCCTTGATAGCTGTTCGAGCAACGGATGGTAGTATTGTGGATCTATCCGATTACCTGGCAGCCTGGGTGACGCCGCGTTCTCCGATGATGGAGCAATTATTGAGGCGCGCCGCCGACCATCATCCCAGCAAGTCACTGGTTGGTTATCAAGGAACAGACTCATTAATGCAGCGTGCTGACGTAGTGCGCGCACAGGCACAGGCAATCTTTACCACACTCAAACAAGAAGCAACATTGACTTACATCAACTCGACGTTGAATATGGGCAAGCAAGCAGGCCAAGTTACACAGCGGGTACGGTTGCCTAATGAGAGTTTGGCTGCTGGTGGGTCGGCCAACTGCATTGACGGCGCGGTGCTCTTTGCCAGTCTATTGGAACTGGCTTCGCTGGAGCCGCTGTTGGTGATTGTGCCAAGCCATGTTTTTGTTGGGTGGCGCATCTGGCGAGGCGTGAATCAGTATGAATTTCTGGAAACTACAATGATCGGCTCGTCTGATTTTGCTGCTGCACAGCAGGTGGGGCAAAAAGATTACGATGATGCGTTTGCAAAAGGATACTTCACACGGGGCTTGTTTGACCCCGGCGGCTTTGCGCGATTGGTGGATATAGCCGCCTGCCGTGTGAAGGGCATTCTACCGCTCGAGTGACATTTAACATCGGAGGACAATAATGCCAGGACCCACTCAAGATTTGATTAATCGCTGTTATGCCATTATAGCACGCTGTGACCATTTCCATAGTTTGCAAAGCTTACAAGCAGTCTTTATTTCACAGGAACTAAGGCCTTTTCGTGATCGCCTGCGAAAGGCCGATAACCTTAATGAGCGTATCAGGTTAAATGTAGCCTACTTATTGTATCAGAAAACAGCAGATGGACGTCATGCTTTTGTCCTCTTTCTTGAGACGCTTCGCTCGCTGGTCGGAACCGGAGATGCATTATACGACGACATTGAAGCCTTACGTAATGAATTCAAACAAAGCCTCGGTCAAGTGAATCGTATTGATGTTCCTTACGTCGTTGCAGCGATGACCAGGACAGAAGCCGATGCCCTGCAAAGCGGTGAGGTTTTTGAAGGTACCAGAATAGCCCAGATTGAGCGTAATAGGTTCAATGCGCTCACTCCATTTTTGCCGGAGGGTTGGATAGAGGATTACGGGGAGTTGCACGATGACTGGAAATTACACGCAGACCATAATAGCATAATGGGCACAGTCCTGGACGAAATGTTCGCTCAAATCAACCATTGTCTGCGCCAGCCGCAAAACTTGCCAGTGATCGATGGGATTTCGTTTTCTGAACCATTCTTTCTCCCAGAACAACAAATCAAGACTTGGGAACATCTACGGCAATCGGGCGGACTTTTAGTTGTAGATGCTATTTCATTGTTTTATCCTCCGATACGTGAAGCGTTAAAGCAATCCACGCTCACATCCAGGGAAGAGATGGCCGTATTGGTGCTTTCGCCACTTGACTTTCACGTTGCCCCCATCAACAGTCACGTAAAAAATTTGGTTATAGAAGAGATGCCCATGACCTTTGCGCGCTTTGGTGAGCATTTGGATTACAAATACGAAATGGGAATTGGCGATTTGTGCGGCATACAACGCTGGTTGTTCACGCTGTTTTCAAACCCGGCTGATATGGCAGAGAGCATTCAAAAACGCAGAGTGGATTTAAATCGTATGCGTTTTCGTAAAGACGCACCTCCACAAACAGGCAGGATGAGCCAGACAATTTTCCAGCAAAGCGAGGTGGGGTAATGATCTACACATTCTATTCTTACAAAGGCGGTGTAGGACGCTCAATGACGCTTGCTAACGTGGGCGAACTCTTTTATCAAACCGGATTAAAGGTATTGCTGGTAGATTGGGACCTGGAAGCGCCTGGTTTAGATCGCTTCTTTGCCTTGGATGTTGAAAAGATGGCTGCGCGTCCCGGTGTGGTAGATATGCTCCTGGACTACAAACACCAGATGACACAGGAATGGACTGCGGAAGCCGGACAGTTTCCCTTCAAGAAGCCATCTGATCTTATCATTGATTTGCATCCCGATTCATCTAAGGGACGGTTGTGGCTATTGACCGCCGGGCAACGCGACAAAGCTAATTTCGCACGCTATGCCAATGCTATATTAACCTTTGATTGGAAAGACTTTTACGACAATTGGGTAGGTGAAGCCTACTTTGAATGGCTACGCCAGCAATTCCTGGAAATGGCCGATGTCGTGCTGATTGACAGTCGCACCGGGATTACTGAGATGGGCGGGGTCTGCACCTATCAATTGGGTGAAGTAATCGTGATGTTCTGTGGCACCAGCCAGCAGAGTTTGGATGGCACAGATCGCATGGTGACGGAACTTAAGTCTTCAGTGGTGGAAGAAGCGCGAGGAGGACGTTCGTTAGAAGTGGTGGTGGTGCCGGCGCGGGTGGATAAATAAAGCGGCGTGGGCGACGAGTTCAAACGGGAGTTTCTCCGACTTTTCGCCCGGTACACCCCATCGATTTTCAAACAAAACTCTGATTATTTTTGGCAATTGACCATACCGTATGCCACCGTTTGCGCCTACAAAGAAATGATTGTCAAGCCTCAATCCTCTGTGGGGTCAGAGGAGGTATATAAAGCGTTCACTCAGTTAACTTTTGCACTTTCTCGTTTAGCTTCTGACGATTCCGCGATTCGTCAAGCTTTGCCGGAAAGACAGTTTCAGTTAGACAATGATACGCAAGTTGTAGGAACAAGAATTGGCGAACAAATAGTCATAACCGGCGATGGCAATAAAATAACGGTGAACCTGCCCATTGAAACTCAAATTGTGGATGAAACCGTTGCTCTAAGTTGCTACCTGGCGCGCGTCATTGACGCCAACCAGCGCCTGCAACTCCAGGGCATTCGTTCTGCATCGGGTTTGGTTAGCATTAACTTGGAAGAAGTCTACATCACGCTCACGGCGACCGTGCGCAAGACCGTGCGCGAGGAGGAAGCCTGGGTGGAGGAGTTGGTGCGTCTAGCCCCCGGAGAGGCGAAACGCCTGGGCCGTGAGCGTCCTCACAAAACCATGCAGCAGGAGAAAGTACAGGTACAGGAGGTGCTCGCCATGCACCAGCGGCTCGTCGTCCTGGGCGATCCCGGCTGCGGTAAGACTACACTGCTGCGCTACCTGGCAATTACCTATGCTCGTGACTTCGTAAACACACTTTCTAATCCTGTCAACGATTCGGAAGAAAACCTGGTCAAGCATCGCTTTGGCTTGGATGAACATCGCTTGCCAATACTGCTACCCCTGCGCGATTTTGCCCGTTATCTGGAGCTAGAACATCTAGACATGGGCGCGGACGGTCCCAAACTGCTGCGCGATTACTTGCAGATGTATTTCGCAAACCAAGACATTGTGTTACCGTCAGGTTTCTTCGCAGAGCAACTCAAGGAGGGGAAATGCCTGGTGCTGCTTGATGGTATGGACGAGGTAACGAGCGTATCTTTGCGTCAGCGGGTGGCACGCCTCATTGAGAAATTCGCGTTAGCCTACCCGGAGAACCGCTATGTTGTCACCAGCCGCATCGTAGGCTACACTAGCGGATCGCGGTTGGGAGCCGAGTTCGCTGTGACCGCAGTGCGCGGTTTCACCGACGACGACATCGCTCGCTTCGTGCATCACTGGAACCGCGCCGTCGAAGTCGTACTGGCCGGTAAGACCACGCCCTACGCCCTGCGCGCGGCCGAAAAGCGAAGTATCGTGCTACTGGAAGCTATCCGGCGCAGCGAACGGGTACGCGCGTTGGCGATAAACCCGCTGCTCTTAACTGTGATCGCGCTGGTACATCGCTACCGGGCACAGCTCCCAGAACGGCGGGTGGAGCTATACGAAGAATCTATTGAAGTGTTGTTGGTGCAGTGGGACGCTGTCAAAGGCATACCTTCGACAGCAATATTGCAAGGGTTGGAACTGGACGCTGGTGACCGCCGCAGCCTGCTGGAGCCGGTGGCACTGTGGATGATGGAACAGCGAGTGCGCGAACTAGATCTGGATGACCTTCGCCGCTTGCTGGCAAAACCTTTCCAGGCAATGTTGAAGGATTGGCGGCAAATAGAGAAGGCAGTGACTGGCTTCGTCGTATTGATCAACGCGCGTAGCGGATTGTTGATGGAGCGGGGGATGGGAGTATACGCTTTCAGTTCTTTGACTTTTCAAGAGTACCTTGCTGCTCGCGCCGTGGCTGACCGTGAGGACTACTTGGCCTATACATTGCAACACTTAGATGATAGCTGGTGGCGGGAAGTTATTCTACTTGAAGCAGGTTATTTAGGTACACAGGGTAAACGACGGGCAACGAAATTGATCCAGACTATAATGGATTGCCCTGACGAGCCGGAACCCTACCATAACTTGGTGCTGGCAGCGGAGGCTCTGCGCGAGGTGAGCCAGGCACGCACCGTGGGTGACCTAGCGGGTGAGGTACAGCACCGCTTGCGGGCCGCCTTCGAGACACCGCTGCATCAGGGGGGTGATCTCAAAGCGACGATTCAACGCCGGGCTGTAGCTGCGGAGGCACTAGCTAGGGTGGAAAGTGGAACCTTTGGAACGGAGCCAGCATTCTGGACATTGCCTTATGGAGAACCGGTATGGACAGAAATCCCGGTCGGTGAATTCTGGATGGGTAGTGAAAATGGACGGGATGACGAAAAGCCCATACATAAGGTCTACCTGGAAAGGTTTTGGATTTCTAAAACTCCTATCACTAACAAGCAGTACCAAATCTTTACAGAGATTACCGGGTATCGCCCACCGGCACATTGGGACGATGGTCGTCCGCCCAAAGGCAAAGAAAGTCATCCGGTTGTTAATGTAACCTGGCATGATGCCGCAGCATATTGTAACTGGCTATCAACCCTTACAGGTAAAACCATTGCGTTACCTAGTGAGTCCCAATGGGAGCGAGCGGCCAGAGGTAATCAGCTGCAAGAATATCCCTGGGGGAATCACTTTGATGCAACTAGATGTAATAGCCACGATTTGGGTTTAGGAGATTCAACGCCTGTGGGTATTTTCCCAGAAGGTGCCAGCCCTTATGGTTGTCTGGACATGAGCGGAAATGTTAAAGAGTGGACAAGCAGTATTCACAAACCCTATCCATATTATGCTTTAGATGGACGGGAAAGCGTGGATGGAAGCTCGCATACAATGCGGGTTATTCGGGGCGGTGGATTTCAAAGTAATCCGATTGACGTCCGCTGTGCTGCGCGTTCCAGGCTATTAATGAACGAGTTTGGTTCTGACCTGGGATTTAGAATTGTTATCTCGCCACAGGTATTGCCAGAATTGAACCGCGACTTGACCATACTCCGTGACTACCTCACTCAAAATTACGATGAATTTGCCTTGGATGCGCTTTGCAAAGATGTCTTCCCTGAGGCCTACAATCTATTTAATATCGGTCAGTCAAAACTAGAAAAAGTAGTCACCTTGCTAGACTATTGCCACAAGAAGCCCGAAGCCGGTGAACAGTTGTTGCGTTTAGTGCGCCAGCCTGATGAGATTCAAATCAAAGGCCAACAGGCGCGAAAAGGCGCTTTTGCAATGGCACGGCGCGCTCTAGCAATTCTAGAAGCGCAGGCGGCCAGCTACACGGCACTTACAATCCCGACACATTTAAAGATTGAACTTGAAGAAAAACGACGTGAGGTAGCTGAACTGGAGAGCCAGATTGCAAGAAGGGATATCTCCCTGGCGCATGTGTCGGGGGTTGTTACAGGAGATGTCGTCACAGGTGCAAAAATCACTACCTTTGACCAACGAGGACAATCTGTCAGCTCTCAAGTGAACGTGGTAGGAGACTATTACGTTTCCTTGTCTGATTTGCGAGATCGGTTAGCACGTTTGGATGATGTGCAGTTAGCTGCACTTTGTCTAGACCGTTTTCCAGAAGTTTACGATCAGTTCAGTCGAGGCTTGCGCCGGAATGAGAAGATAAATCTACTCTTAGATCACTGCCGCCGAAATCCAAAAGCAGCTCAGTTATTGAGTTCGTTATTCAGCATTTGAGGAACAACAATGACCCACCAAACCCGCGAATCCCTCGCCAACGACATCTGGCGCGCCTGCGACATCCTCCGCCGCGACAACAACTGCGGCGGCGTGATGGAGTACATCGAACACCTGGCCTGGCTGCTCTTCCTACGCTTTCTCGATGCCCAAGAGGAAGTTTGGGAGACGGAAGCCGCTCTCGAGGGCCGCGCCTACACGCCCCTGCTGTCCGCCGATCTGCGCTGGCGCGCCTGGGCGAGCAAGGATTGGGACGCCGAAGACCTGCTGCGCTTTGTCCACGGGCGGCTGATCCCCGCTTTGCAGAGCCTCAGCGGCGATCCGTTGCGCGAGACCATCAGCGGCGTCTTCACCGAACGCAACGTCGTCGTGGCGGCCTCCGGCTACAACCTCAAGGAAGTGCTCGCTATCGTGGATCAGATTGACTTCCACAACCGCGATGACATCTTCACCGTGGGCCACGTCTACGAGGAGCTGCTGCGTCGCCTGGGTAACGAGAACAAAATGGCGGGCGAGTTCTTCACCCCGCGCCCGGTGGTGCGTTTTGTGGCCCGCGTGGTACAGCCCCGCATCGGCGAGACGGTCTACGATCCCGCCGCCGGGACGTGTGGTTTCCTTTCCGGAGCCTACGCCGTGCTCAAAGACCAGGTGCAAATGGTGGAAGACGAGCGCCGCTTGCAGTTCGACGTGATCGTGACCAATCCACCCTTCGGCGGCACCGAGGGGCGGCACATCCAGGCTAACTTCCCCGTGCCTGCCAACGCCACTGAATTGCTCTTCCTCGAACACGTCATGAAGAAACTGAAGTTGCGGGATGGCGCGCGCTGTGGCATGGTCGTCCCCGAAGGCACGCTCTTCCGGGGCGGGGCCTTCGCCGAGGTGAAAAAGCAACTGCTGGAACAGTTCAACGTCCATACGGTGGTGAGCCTGCCGCCGGGTACCTTCGCGCCGTACTCCGATGTGAAGACAGCCTTGATCTTCTTCGAGTGGCCCGGCCCCACGGAGGAAATCTTCTTCTACGAATTGCCCTTGCCGGAGGGCCTGAAGAAGTTCAGCAAGGGCAGCCCCATTGCCGACGCGCACTTCAAGGCGGCGTGGCAGGCATGAGATGCCTTCCGCCGCGGCGCGGGTCCGCAGCCGGAGCCGACCGCGGTCTCCTGGACTGAGCCGGTGGAGGCCATCAAGGAGCGCGCCACCGATCGGGGCAACGCGCTCTTTCTCGGCCAGTGCGGACCGCTGGGCGCGCGCGGGCTCCAGTTCCGCATCGCCGCGCTGGGAGAGGCCGCCGGCGTCGCAGGGACACCACACGTCCTGCGGCATACCTTCGCCACACGGCTCCTGCGCGAGGTCAAGACTGATCTGGCGACGGTCGCTGCGCTGCTGGGCCATTCCAGCGTGGCAACAACGGCAATTTATACGCAGCCGAACGCGCCGGATTTGAGCGCGGCAGTGGCGGGGTTGGCATGAAATAAAAGTTGCCCAAATGACCATTTGGCCCTATACTTAGCGTGTTGGCTGCCAAGGAAAACATCCCGCGTCTATGTGAAGCTCAAAATACGGAGGCCAGATGATAACCACACTGGATTTGACCGCTGCGCTGGAGCGCGCCCACCGCGCCCAGGCGATCCTTGAAGAACAAGCCGCCGGGTACACGGCCTTGACCATCCCCGTGCATCTCAAACTCGATCTGGAAGCCAAGCGCCGCGAGGTCGCGGACCTGGAAGCGCGCTTGAACGGGGCGGCGACCGCGCCTGCCTCCACGCCGACCTTTGACCAGCGCGAGCAGACCGTCGGCACGCAGATCAACGTCGCCGGGGATTACCACGCCCCTCCGCCGCTCGCCCGTGAGGAAGTGCTGCGGGGACCGGCGGCCCCGTTGCTGAATGTTCTCAATCCCTTCTTGGACCGGGGCCGCATCAACGATCCGGCCCGCCTCTTTGACCGGCGGCGCATCCTACGGGAACTGCGTCAGATGTTAGCCGCCGGAAACAGCATCTCCCTGGTGGGTGAACAGGCAATCGGCAAATCCTCCTTGCTGGTCCACCTCTACCAAACCCGGGCGGAGTGGCTGCCGGACATAACCGTCATCTACCTTGATTTGCTGGGGATGGTGAACGAGAAGGATTTCTGCGCCGAGGTGTTGGAGGGACTGGGAGAGGAGCCGGAAGGGGGCTTGCGGCGATTCAAGCGGGTGCTGCGTCGCTCGCGGACGCTGCTCCTGCTGGACGAGGTGGAAAAATTGACCGATCCGGCCTTCTCCTCTCGCCTTCACGACCTCCTGCGCGCGTTGGCCCAGGAGCCGTCGCTGACCTTGGCCGTCGCCAGCCATTCCCCGCTGGTGGAGGTTTTCCCGCCCACGAGTTCCACCTCCCCCTTCCACAATATCTTCACCGAAAAGCGACTGGGGCCGTTCGACCCCGGCGACGCCCGCGCCTTCTTGGCACAGCGATTGGCGGCCACGGGCATGACCTTCACGCCGGAAGAGCAACAGCAATTGGTGGTAGATAGCGGCGGACACCCGGCCCACCTTCAGCGGCGGGCCTACGACCTGTTTGAACAAAAGCGGAGGTAGTAAAAACGATGCCTTCTTTTCCTTCTTACGCTGGGCCGCCCTTGCCGGCGGTGTTGAATCCCCTGAACCCGCGCCATTATTTGATGTTGGCGGATTGGATCTTCTTCAAACCCTCCCGACTTAAGCAGTACCTCTACCGGGCGGATCCAGAGCTCTATTTTCAGAGCGTGCAGAGGACACTGGTGGGCATCTGGCGGGTTCCAGCCTATCGCAGCCTCTGGTTGATGATGCCGGTGTTGATCTTGCTCATCTCTGCGGTAGCCGCCGCCGCTGTTTCCTGGGCTGCGTCAGCGACCCAGGAAACGGCGGTAGACTGGGCGGGCATGACGTTGGGCGTGGCGTTTGGCGTGGCGTTTGGCGTGGCGATGGGCGTGGCGATGGGCGTGGCGGGTGGCGTGGCGGTGGGCGTGGCGGGTGGCGTGGCGTTTGGCGTGGCGTTTGGCGTGGCGGGTGGCGTGGCGTGAAGCGTGGCGGGTGGCCTGACGTTGGGCGTGGCGTTTGGCATGGCATTTGGCGTAGCGATGGGCGCGGCGGTTGGCGTGGCGCGAGGCGTGACGGGTGACGTGGCAATGGGCGAGGCGGTAGGCGTGTCGTTGGGCGTAGCAGTTGAGATCGGTAGTGGATACAGCAGAACTTGCGTCACAGCTAAATC
>JAIOSN010000297.1 GCA_021107605.1 Anaerolineae bacterium
CCAACCACGCAAAATCCTACACTTAGATTTAGACGCCTTCTTCTGTGCGGTGGAGGAGCTGCGCGACCCGACGTTGCGCGGCCAGCCCTTCGCGGTAGGAGGCGCTCCCGACGGGCGCGGCGTCATCGCCGCCTGTTCCTACGCCGCCCGCCAGTTCGGCATTCACTCCGCCATGCCCACCGCCCACGCGCTGCGCCGCTGCCCGCAGCTGCTCATTCTCCCAGGTCGCCACACCGCCTACGAGGAGTATTCGCGGCGAGTGCTGGCGCAGCTCTACAACCTGACCCCGTTGGTGGAGCAGATTTCGATTGATGAGGCGTTTCTAGACGTCACTGATCTACATTTAGCCGGGGAAAAACTAGCGCGGCAACTTCAGCAAGCTGTTTGGGAAAAATACGAACTCCCTTGTTCCCTGGGGGTGGCGGAAAACAAGTTGTTAGCGAAGACCGCCAACGATTTTGGCAAGGCAAAAAGCAAGACCGGACGCCCGCCAATGGCCATCACCGTCATTCCACCGGGCAGCGGAGCCGCCTTCCTGGCCCCCCTGCCCGTAGAGAAATTATGGGGTGTGGGACCGAAAACGGCTCAGCGGCTAGCCCCCCTCGGTATCCGCACCATCGGGGAACTGGCTGCTTGGCCGCCGGAGGAACTCGCCCGGCGCTTCGGTAAACAGGGACGCGACCTAGCACGCCGCGCGCGCGGCATTGATCCCCGCCCTATCGTCACCGTGCATGAGACCAAATCCGTGAGCCGGGAGACCACCTTTGCCCAGGATGTCCGCGACCGCGTAGAACTAGAACGTACGCTGCTGCGGCTCTCCAAGAGCGTGGGGTGGCGGCTACGCCGCGCCGCGCTCCACGGCGTGACCGTCCAACTCAAGCTGCGGTGGGCCGACTTCACCACCCTCACCCGCCAGACGACCCTGCCCCACCCCACCAACCAAGATAACGATATCTACCAGGCGGCCAAAACGCTCTTCACCAAGACGTGGCAGAGAGGCCGTCCCGTGCGGCTGATTGGCGTCGGCGTGACCAACTTACAAGAGCCGCGAGAACAGTTAAAACTCTGGGAGGCCAGCTCAGTAGAAAGCGACCGTTTGCAAGAGACCCTGGATGAGCTGCGCGAGCGGTTTGGGAGAGAGATCATTCAACGCGCCAGTGAGTTGAGCGAGTGAGCGAGTAAGCGAGAAAGCGAGTGGGCGCAAAGGTTTGAAAATTAACCTTTCGACCGATATTACTAATTATGCTTAACCTAAAACTAATTTTTTCTTAGCGTCTTGGCGGCTTAGCGGCAAACTAGCTTATTTCAATGGAGCCAATTTTCTTCAGCGAATAGGCAAATAAGGTGCATCAGGTGGCGGGAAACTCCTCCTGGTAGAGCAGCCAGACGGCGACCATGTAGGCCATCGTTTTAGGCAGCATCATCGCGCCCCAATAAGGCTGCCAAAGCGTGCCCACCAGCGTGGCGAAGTAGAAGCCGAAGGAGACGAGGATCGAATAGGCGATCCCCCGCAAGCGCCGCGCCGACTCGGACGACAGCTCTCCCGCGTGGCGCAAGAGGATCACTACCACTCCCCCGCCCTGCACCGCAAAGGGCAGGTTACGATAGAATTTCCAAACCGCAGGAGCCGCCCCGAACCAATCATTCCCCGGAGCCAGTAACAATACCAACCGCACTCCCAGAGCCGACACAAGCAGCCAGAGCCAACCGCTCCAGGCCAACTTAAATTTGCGCTGAGCATAGATCGCCAAACAGAGATAGAAAAACGAGATGATGAAAGAATCCACCACCAGTCCCCAAGTCACCCAGTACTCCATCTCGGTCGTCAGGGCTGCAAATATGCGCGGCGCCAAGTGGAAGGAATCCCCAAAAGCCAACGTGAAAACCGCTGCCAGCGCCCAAAAAGAGTGCTGCCGGTTAATTGCCGCTTGTGGGGCATACCGCCGCATCATCTTAACGAAAATTCCCCACGCGAAGAGCAGATAGACTACCAAGAATACCGTCTCAACCCAGAGGGCAAATACCTTCATAATTTCCCCTGTTGATACAACTTGACAAAGTACGCGAAGGAACGATCGTAGGTTTTTTCCGCCTCTGGCGGGAAGAAGCAAGCTGGCAACTCCCCCCGGCGACGGTGATAGGCCACACAATCGCAGCAGATGCCCTTGTGGCTGCAAGGGTAAGTACAATTGCACCACTCTTGGTTACGCTCTTTTTTACATTCCATATTCTCCTCCAAACTTATTGACTGAAACGAGCCGCGGGGACTTTGCATGGTCAATGCACCGCGACGTAAACTTTTCACCATAGATTACACAGATTGCACTGATTTTGATCTTTGTTCACGTTCATTAGCGTCCATTCGCGGTTGCCGGCACCTTACAGGTGTTCTTTCACTCCCTGTCCAACAACGCCCGCGCCTCCCCCTGCCGAAAATGCTTCCGATAAGCCGCCGTCTCCGCCAACAGCGCCTCAATCTGCGTAGTCAGTTGCGCCAGCTCTGCGCCTACCTCGCCCTCGCCCGCGACAATCAGCAGCACTCCATCCTCTTCCCCCTGTACCACCAGCTGGCCCCGCGCTGCCAGCCAGGCAATCCCCTGGCGCACGGTTGATTCGCGTTGCGCGGTCTTCGCCGCTAACGCCGCCAACTCCAAGCGACCATCTTTCTGCTGGAGCACGTGTTTCACCAACCCTGCCAGCCGCGTGAGGAAAAGTCGCGGCCCATCCCATCCCGGATCGTGGGCCAAGAGCGTCACCTTCTCCGGTTGGACCAGTTCCAGCACCGTTTGGAGCTCCCCTGGGCCGGGCGGTATGGTCCAGATGACCAGGTGAGCTGCCGGTCCCAGCGCTTCACGGGATTGCCCCGTAACCCCGTTGGCGGCCTCGGCCCAGAGCGCGACATCATCCGCCGCCAAGAACGGCTTGAGCAATGTGCTGGGATATGGCTCCTGCCGGTAATCAACTATCTCTAACTCGCGTGGCTTCGGTTCCGCCAGCTCTGCAGCTGCGGCTTGCAGGTGACGCGCCGCCCGCCACGTCACCTGCAAGCTCCGCTGCCCGCGAAAAAAGTTGTCCTGCACCGTGTAAGCCAGATCAAACCGCCCCGCCGGGAGCTCCGCCTCAACGGCCCACCACCAGAGCACCTGCTGCGTAGCGCCGCTCTCATCCTGCACCGTCACCTTGAGATGCGCCCGGTCCCGGCCCAGGGTACGATGTTTGAGCACCTTCAAATTCCGCGTGGCTAACGTCAGCGAAGGATTCCCGGCGCCAAAGGGAGCCAGTCGCTCCAACTCGTCGACCAACTCCAAGGAGAGCTCCTCCAACGTCAGATACCCCGCCAGGGGCAGCGTGGATGGTGGTGGTTCCGCGCCCAGTTGCCCCTGCACAGCCAGCGCCAATCCACGCCGGAACTCCGGGATGCGTTCCGGCTCAATCGCCAAACCAGCAGCCATAGCGTGACCGCCGTAGCCCGCCAACAGGTGCTGCTGGGTAGCGATGGCATCGGTGATATGACAACCTTCCACGGAACGCGCCGAGCCGCGCGCCAGCTCACCCTCCGGCGCAGAGATGAGGATTACGGGACGTTGGTAACGCTCGACCAACCGGCTGGCCGTGATGCCAATCACCCCCGGATGCCAATGCGGGTTCGCCAAGACCAACGCGGCATACTTCAACAGGGAAGGATCGCGCTCTAGCGACGCCTCCGCGCCTTGCAACAGATCTTTGCCCAGAGATTTCCGCTGGTTGTTCAGGTTCTCCAGTTGCGCCGCAATGATGCGCGCCTGCGCCAGATCGGTGGTGGTGAAAAACTCCACACTGAGGTTAGCATCAGCGAGACGGCCCAGCGCATTGAGACGCGGTCCCAATCCAAAGCCGATATCTTCCGCGTTTAACCTGGTGGGATTCACTTGAGCATTCCGCATCAGTGACTGCAATCCTACTCGCTCAGTATTGCGTAACGCCTCCAAGCCAAGCTGCAAGAGGTAGCGCACATCGTCCCGCTGCGTCGCCACATCCGCCACAATGCCCAGAGCCACCAAGTCCAGATACTGTTGCACCTCGGCTGGACGCCCGGCACGCGCGTAGAGCGCCTCAACCAACTTATACGCCACGCCGACTCCGGGCAACGTTGCCAGCGGATGCGCGGCCGGCAGCCGGTGCGGATTGACGACGGCATACGCAGCGGGCAATCCCGCCGGCGGTATCTCGTGGTGATCGGTGACCACCACCTCCACGCCGCGCCCAGTGGCGTAAGCGATGGCCTCGTGAGCCGCCACGCCGGTATCGCAGGTGAGAAGTAATTGCGCTCCCGCGTCCAACTCTCTTGCCAGATAGGGGATGGTGATGCCGTGGGACTCCGTGGCCCGCACGGGGATATGGTAGCTGACCACGCCGCCCAGCTCACGCAACGCCGCGACCAGTAACGCCGTTGAAGTCTGGCCATCCACGTCAAAGTCGCCCCAGACGCAGATCCGCTCGCCGTGCTGCAAGGCGATTTCCAGGCGTTCGACGGCACGGAGCAGATCAGGTAACTCGTCCGGTGACGCAGGGGGATAAGCTGCGGGATCAAGGAAAGCGCGCGCAGCGTCCACGGTGGAGATACCGCGTCGCACCAACGTCCGCGCCACCAGTGGATGCCCGCCCACGAATTCCCGCAGCTCAGCGGGGACATTTACAGCTTTCGGTTCCAGCCAGAGAAGATTAGTCATTAGTTTTTAGCAGTTAGCCTGTTGGCCTTTAGCAATTAGCCATTGGCTGTTAGCCGTTAGTTTTTAGCAATTAGTTGCTCGTAAGCGGCGGATAAAGGATGTGAGCATTTTCTCTACCTCGGTCACCTGATTGAAAAGAGGTTCATAGTCTTGCTCCGGTAAATAGCCCAAATCACGGACCAGCAGCAATTGATACTCAAGCTCACTGGCAGACCCCA
>JAIOSN010000338.1 GCA_021107605.1 Anaerolineae bacterium
GGTTTACCCCCTCGGCGGTCTTTTGCTGGGGGCGGGCAAAGCAATCCCTAACCCCTAGCCTGGACAAGCCAGAACCAAAAAGCCAACCACAGATTACACAGATTTCACCGATTTTTTTAACCTCTTAACCAATCTGTGTAATCCGTGAAATCTGTGGTTCATTGATCCCTACGCCTCTTGTTTTCGCCGGATAAAATCCCGCGCTTTGACGAGTTCCTGCGGCTCCTGGAGGTCGGCCACTTCGAGGAGGAGAGGGCCTCGATAGTCAAGTTGGTGGAGGGCTTGGAGCAGCACGTCCCAGTCTAACGTACCTTGACCGGGTGGCAGGTGGCGCGCACCCCCCGGAACATAATCGGAGAGATGGACGGTGGTGAGCCGGTTGCCCATGGCTTGGAGGAGCGCCACGGGATCGACGCCGCTCTCGGCGGCCTGGAAGGAGTCAAAGGTGAAGCCGAACGGTAGCCCGCTAGCCAGTAGCTCTTGGACGTGTTCCGGGCGACGGAGGTAGCACCAGCTGACGTTTTCGACGCAGAGCGTCACCCCTGTTTGGTGGGACTGCTCGCTGGCCCAGGCCAGACTCTCTATGAAGGCGGCTATCAGCTGTGGGTTCTCCAATCCATAGCGCAACCCGTGCCAGGTGATGGCGCGGGCTTCCACGCGCGCCGCGACCTCCAATGCTCGCAGGAAGCGGTCGCGTGTCTCTTGGCGCATCCGGGGATAAGTTGACCAGAGATCAAAGAGCATGGCGGTGATATGGAGCGAGTGGATCTGCACGCCGGTGGCGCGTCGCTGCCGGTCTAATTTGGCGGCGAAGGAGGCATTATACTCTCCGTCCACTTGTAAAAAGGCCTCGGTGACGGAAAAGCCCAACTCCGCGATAATGGCGAGGGTTTCCTCGGTTAGCGTATGGGGGAAGAATGAGGCGGTTGAAACGCCGATATGTGTGGGGTACATGGAATCCTCCTCAGAAAATAGTTAAAGGTTACAAGTTGCAGGTTACAAGTTGATTTCCCTGAGAAAAGATAGCCCCCCGCAAAGACGCTAAGCCGCTAAGAAAAAAATCAAGTTCTAAAATCTTGACGTTCTGCGTGCCTGAGTGGTGAAATACTTGGTTTTTTCAGTAGACGCAAAGGTTGGTTGGCATCTCAGCGTTGAGGTATATGATAATTTGGAGATTGTACGAGGTAAATGGCAAATGGCAAATGGTGTGAATGGCGAATGGCGAATGGGCGTGAGCTGTCATTCCGAGCTGGAAGCCTCCTACGGAGGCTAGCAAGCAGGCCTGCAAGGCCTTGCCTCTCGTAGCCCGCACGTTTACGTGGGGCTACAACCTTCAACTTTCAACTTGTAACTTTTAACTCTATAATAGGAACACTATGATTACCAAACGAGAGTTAGGTCTCTTTATTCTGGTGTTGGGCGGATTGCTCCTCCTCGGCAGTTTGACGGTGGACTTCGCCGGCGTGGGCGGCTGGGGGGAGCTGGGGCCGCTCCAGCGGCTGGGCCTCTGGCTTGGCGCGCTGGCGATTCTGGTGGGGCGGCTCCTGATGCTCCGGGGAGATCGTCCGGCGTGAACGGGCAGACGTGGATTAGGCCGGTACGCGGGCTGGGTCGCACGCTGGCGGTGTTGGCGCTGCTGGTTTACGTGGGCTATCTGGCTATCTATCTGCTCTACGCGGGCGCGCTCTTCCGCTGGCCCTTCGATTATGATCAGGGCGAGGGTTTTGAGCTCTATGACGCGCTGCTCTACGCGCGCGGCGAGTGGCCTTACCGCGATAACGCCGTCTATCCCTTCTACGCCTCGAATTATCCCCCGCTCTTCCATCTGCTCATCGTGCCGTTGCTCGCTCTCTTTGGGCCGCAGTTGGTCGCCGGGCGACTGCTTTCCTTTCTGGCTACCTTGCTAACCGGCGGCGTGAGCTTTGCCGTGCTGCGGCGCGAGGTGGGCGGCTGGTGGATACCTATGATCTCAGGACTGGCCTACTGGGCCTCAAATTACGTCTACCAGATTGGGCCGCTCTGCCGCCTGCACACGACGATGGTAATGTTCGAGCTCTTGGCTATCGTTTGTATCGCCAAATTCGAGGATCAGAAGCACGGCAGACGCAATCTGGTCTGGGGATTGTTCTTCCTGCTCTGCGCGGGGTACACCAAGCAGCTGGCGGTATTCACCGTCGCTGCCGCGCTTTCCTATATTTTCCTGCGCGATATCAAACGGGCGTTGGCGGCGGGAGCGGCGCTGGTGTTGGCGGCGGGCGGCATCTTCTGGCTCCTGAACAGCGCGACAGCGGGGCAATGGTGGGTCAATATCATCCAAGCTAACGTAAATTCCTTTGATTATCTGATGAGCATCTCGTTACTTAAGCAGTGGTTCCGCCTGCATCCGCTCTTGATTTTGTTCGCGCTGGGTTATCTGATCTACGAGCTCTTCTGGACGCGGCTCTCCGCGTATTCGCTCTGGTTCCTTTTCTCCCTGGCTACCGGTGCCTTGAGCGGGAAGTGGGGTGCGGGGCCAGGCTATTTTCTAACCTCCATCGCCGCCGCCGCGCTCCTCTCCGGCTTGGCGATGGGACGTTTGCAGCGGCTGGCGGAACGGCGCGGACATTGGGCGATGGCCGCGCTAACTCTCGTGCTGCCGCTCTGTTACCTGGTGCAAGGCGCGCTGCTGCTCCATCTGCCGACCTCTGGCCCGCTCTTTGAGCCATTGTCCCGCATCTTGGGCGTGGATGGGGCGGTGATGGCCGGGCAGTGCGCCGACTTCGCTTATTACGATACCATCGGCTACACGCAGCTGGGCCATCTGCCCACGGCGGCAGATTACGCGGCAGGTGCGGAGATCATGCGCTACGTGCGCGCGGCCGGTGGCCCGGTGCTCAGCGAAGAGGCGATGTTCAGCTTGTTGGCGGATAAAGTGGTGGTGACCAATCCCACGCAACTGCGCAATCTTTACGAAAATGATCTCCTGGACGTGACGGCATTGACCGAACGCATCTATCATCAGGAATTTGAGTTGATCATTCTGCGGGCGCAATTCTACCCCGATCCGGTACTGGGCGCGATCTGGTACACCTACGAACCGGTGGCTGAGATTTGCATGAATGGCTTTCTCTATCACCTGCTCCAGCCGGCGAATGACGAATGAGTAAACGGCAAATGGGCAAATTGCAAATGGCAGATGGCAGATGGCAAATGAGCAAATGGCAAATGGGCAAATGTAGCCGCGATTTCAGCACGGCGGTTAAAACCGCGTGCTACGGTTGCGAAGCCGCCCTACGGCGGCTGAGTTTAAGTCGGTGCAGGTTGACTTCACTGGGGGGTGTCCGGCGAGGTGGCGCGGTCGGGAGACCGGCCATAGCTAGTGGGTACTTCATGCTCGTGTTGAGCAGTCACTAGTCCACACCGGTGGACTTCGCAATAGTAGCCGCGAATTCCCACGGCCCTGGGCCGTCTGGCAAGGGCATTCGCCAGGCTGCCTAGCTTCCGCTCCAAAACC
>JAIOSN010000189.1 GCA_021107605.1 Anaerolineae bacterium
AGAAAAAGTTGATCTTGCCGGAATCCAGTCCATAGCGCGCCCGGTATTCTTGAATACGCAATTCTGCGCTCCTATCCCCGCGTGCTTGCAGGTCTCTGAGTTTGCGATCAATAAAACCATCCACCGGCAACTCCACAATGATGATGTAAATGACAAACGATGCCACGAGCAGCATCACGATACTGCTCACCGTGCGCTTCGAAAATCTCTCCCACATAGTTGCCTCCTTATCTTAGTAGTAACCCGAATTGTTGAAAAATACGCCGCTGACAAGTAGTGTCCCGATTCCTGTCATAATCGCCAAGTCTTTGACGCAGACGCTCTCGCCATTTGAAAGGGTGAAGTCGGTCACAATTTCTGAGTACCCAGACCGGAAGTCCAACAGTAATTCGGGGTAGAAGATTTGGTTAGAATTGGTCAGTCTCAGAATGTGATTCTCGTTGTGCCCTAGCACGTTGATTAGCGCAGCGAGGCGATTGGTGAACTCGATATTTGTGCCGGGGAACCTTACTGTTATTTTCTCAAGGTATACGGTCATAGATACCTCTTGATGCCGGGCGCAAGCAACCCCGTTTACGGAGCGGCGCTCCGAGCACTGGTATTCTGGGCTGGTGTCGCCGATTCTACTAAGTGATGCCCATCGTTTTACTAAATGATGCCCATCATTTTATCAAGTGATGCCCATCAATACGTGGAGGCCCCACTACGCAGCCACGCCGGATGAATCAGCCCCGTTCGCGGGGCGTGGCTCAGAGTTAGGCGTTCTGCCCATGCCACTAGACTCTTTGTCGCCGACGCCAGACAATCACCAGCCCACCGATACTGAGCAAGACCAGCAAGCCACCATACACCCAGTAGCTGGCGATACCACTTTCAGCCGCCTGTAATTCGACTGCGCCAATATCGCAGCCTGTGCCATGGGGACGTGGTATCCCTCGCTGGTCAGCGGTGACAGCGCACTCGTCGGTAAGGATCGCGTCAACCACCGGGCTGTCGGGAGATGGAGCGTGGGTTTGAGTGTCGCCGCCATTGTTGTCCAGGGAAGCTAAGCGGGGATCGCCAAAATACGCCGCATCACAACTTCCGTCCTCAACCAAGTTGTTGATGTTGGCGCCGACTGAGGCATAATCCCCCAGGAGACAATCGGCAACCCCATACTCGACAAAACTAATCGTGTTATCGGCGATGATTGTATTGGTATAGCTGAGCACCCCTCGAACAAGCCCCACTTCCCTCGTGCCATCGGCATAGACGCCGCCGCCATTGTTGGCGCTGTTACCCACAATAGTGCTGTTGGTGAACTTGCCAATGCCATCCAGATAGACCCCACCACCGTTATTGGTCGTACTGTTGCCGCTGACGGTGCTGTTGATAAGCGCCAATGTGCCGAGACAGGCGACATGGAGACCGCCGCCTTTTCCCTGGGCAGTGTTGTCACTGACGGTGCTATTGATCAGCGTCGCCGCTCCCACCATATTCTTGATTCCGCCGCCAGTGTTACACTCCAAATAAGTGTCACCATCTATGACTGTGTTGCTGCTGACGGTGCAGTTGACAAGTATCAGTCTGCCATCATTAACAACGCCGCCACCGGCGCTACCTCGATTATGACTGATGATGCTCTTCTCAATTATCAACTCGCCTTCGTTCCTGATGCCACCGCCGGACCGAGGCTCCGCAAGCGGATTGCCGTGACGAATCGTCATTCTCTTGATGATTACAACCGCGCCGGCCGCGACGAAAAAAACGCGCTCAGTTGCTTCATCAACGTCTGTGTGGGCTTGCACAATCGTGCTGTCGGCCCCCTGGCCCTGAATGGTGACATCCTTATTCACCAGAATACCCGATTCGGTATGGACCGCAGCGGTGATGTTGATGACGTCACCTGCCATGATGCCGGAATCATCAAGGGCATCCTGGACAGTCATAAAATCGCACCCAGCCGCACACACAGTTACCATATCGCCGCTGGCTACCCGGACCGGCGCCACACCCCAAGCTACTCCAGCTAACAGCACGGCAATCAGACCCAGACACAGAGATTTATTCGATCTCTGAACTAGAAGCGACATTCTTTCCTCTCCTTCAAGCGGTCCTATTCCTCTGCGTGGATAATGTGGACGGCGCGCTACGCAGCGACGCCGGATCAAGCAGCCCCGTGGGGGCGTGGTTCCGAGCACTGACATTCATGCCTGGGCATTCTGGGCTGCGGTCACCGGCCCCACTAATCCCCGCGCTACGCAGCGACGCTGGATAAATCCGGCTAGCGCCCCGTGTACAGGGCGTCGCTCCGGGCACTGGCATTCATGCCTGGGCGTTCTGGGCTGTGGTCACCGGCCCCACGCGGGGATTAATCCCCGCGCTACGCAGCCACGCCGGATAAATCCGGCTATCCCCGTGTGCGGGGCGTCGCTCCGAGCACTGGCATTTTGGGCTATCGCCGATTCCACGCTTTGATTCTACCTGCGTTGTATTGGATATTAACCGCTGTTGAAGTAGTAATCGAGTATCATCCCTGGTAAGTTCTCCAGCTTCACTACCTCACTCGGAATAGGTAACGGATTCCCTGTCAGATACAAACCCTCTAGCTTCGTCAATTGCTGAAGCTCTGCTGGAAGTTCCGTCAATAGGTTGTTCTCAAGATTCAGCGTCATCAAATATTCCAACTTCCCTGTCTCCCGCGGAAGCTTCACCAGTTGATTGTCCCAGAGATTCAACCCTCGCAGGTTCACCAAATTTCCTATCTTTGCTGGAAGCTCTATCAACTCGTTCCCATAGAGAAGCAGGCTCTCCAAACTGACCATCTCGAAAATGATCGGCGGTACAGAAACCAATTCGTTCCGTCCGAGATTTAATTCTTTCAAGTTGGTCAATTGATCGAGATCCGATGGCAAAGTGGTGAGACGGTTGCGGCGGAGATTCAGCACTTCCAAATGCTTCAACTGACTGATTCCGGCTGGCAAGGTCATCAGACCCTGCCGTGACAGATCTAATATCGCTGCCTGTTCTTGAGCACATCGTTCAATGATCGCTTGCACTTCTTGCATATCCATCCCCCTATCCATTAGAACACCTCAAGGTGTTTGTTCCGCTGCCTAACTATTGATCAGGCTAAATTTTTGTACCTACGCTGCTCTGATTGTAGCCTCAAAATCTTGGCAAGTCAATTTTAAGAAGAAGTTGCTTGCCCGGCCAAGTACCTCGTGTTGAACGTGGTAGTTCCATCCACATCAAGGTGTGAGGTCAGGACGACACACTAATCCCCAATTCCTCGTCACTCTCCACGTATTCCACCCAGCTAACTGCTTTTGAAGAACAGAGCTACGTTTTCGATGTGGAAAGTCTGTGGGAAGAAATCCACCAGTTGCACCCAGGCGAGCGCGTAGCCCTGGCTTACCAGCCGCGCGGCGCTCAACATTTCGTCCAACTCTAACGAACTGCTGGCGGCCGCAGTCACATCTAACAGCGTCTGCAACTCGCGCGTGCGCTCTTTTACGCGCTGTTCCAAAGTGATGCACCCACTCGAAGTGCAGACTCCCCTCCCTGAACGCGGCGGCAACCAGATCGTGCGCTCTTTCGCTGGAGAGCCGTCCGTCGGGTTGCCTTGCGGGGGAGATGTCATACAGGTCAAGGGCTAACAACTGCTCTTTGCCGGCGCAACGCATCATCTCCACGGCGGCCTGGTCGCAGTCTACGAACACGTCCTCGTCCAAAAGGAGCATGGCGTCGGGCGAATTCTCGAAGAGCAAACGAAACTTGGCTTCGTTTTGCCTGGACTTGGTGATGCTCGCCACCGTCCGCCTACGCGGACGGCCAGCCGCTAGGCTTCCGGAGCGTACTTCAGTGCGCGCCAGGAGCGGGGCCGTGGTCGCTTATCAAAGCAGTATTGACAGAGCACTAGTTTGACTTGGCTGCAAATTGATCATATACTGAGGCTGGTTCCCAACAAGCAAAAAAACGCTCCGTGACTGTCGCCAGCCCGGAGCGGTAACCAGGACAAGGACGCGCCCTGATATATTTTAGTGTAACTAGGACTTTCGCTAACGATACTTTTTAACCGCGAATTGACGCAAAAAGCAATTAAAATTAGCGTCCATTCGCGGTTTAGCTGCCTAGCCAGCGAAACTCCTAATAGCATACAGCCTGTCCGCTGCCAAGTGTTCGGCTGTTTTTAATATGAGTAGGAGAATCATGGCAAATATGAATTCAGTCCGTGCTTTGAACCTGGCCCGCCGCGCGCTAGCTCACTGCCGCCGCCATCCCGTAGACGGGGCGCGACTTTTAGCTTGAGAACCGGAGGTTACGTGCCTGATCAACATTCTTCCCCGCATCTCGGCGAACGCGCCGCCAGCATCGGCGGCCACGTCGGCGGTGATGTCGTCACCGGCAGCAAGATCGTCATCTACCAGGGCGTCGAAGTCGCCATCCCTGGCGCGGAGGCTATCGCCGCGCATCGCGCGGCCCTGCGCGCGCGGCTGGCCCGCGAGTCCCAGGGCCGCTGGGGCGGGATGGGGTGCTACATCCAGGAGGAGGGCGTAGCGTTGCCCATCGAGGCCTCGCCGTACCAGCAGGGTCGCCTGGGACCGCGCGCCAATCTCTTGCAGACCCTCCACGCCGCCGACCGGCTGCTGGTGTTGGGGGAACCGGGCGCGGGC
>JAIOSN010000207.1 GCA_021107605.1 Anaerolineae bacterium
CCTCCGGGCGGCCCGGCCACGGCTCCATGTAGAAAGCCTTCGCCCCCGTCGGATAACCATAAACGAAAACCGGCTTCTCGAAGAGCTTGGTCAGTTCCGTCTCGTGAGGTGAGCCAAAATCCTCTCCCCACTTGATCTGCAACTGCTCCTTGAGCTCCAGATCAGTGGTCGCATCCCGGATCTCGGCGAGTTTCTCCAGCGCCTCATCGTAGGAGATGCGGGGAAACGGCGGCGTGATCTTCTCCAGATGACTTATATCGCGGCCTAGAGCAGCTAACTCCGCAGCGCGCTCACTTAACACCCGTTGCACGATGTGGGAGACAAACTGCTCCTCGATTTCCATCAGCTCATCTAGCTCACAGAACGCCATCTCCGGTTCCACCATCCAGAACTCGGTGAGATGCCGGCGGGTCTTGGACTTCTCCGCGCGGAAAGTGGGGCCAAAGCAGTAAACTCGCCCCAGCGAGAAGATGTTGGCCTCGTTATAAAGTTGCCCGGTCTGCGCGAGATAGATAGCATCACCGAAATAATCCACCTCAAAGAGCGTGGACGTCCCTTCTCCGGCCGCCGGCGTGAGAATCGGCGTATCCATATTGATGAAGCCGTGTTGATCCAACCACTCGCGGATGGCGCTGATGATGGTCGCGCGGATGCGCAAAATCGCCCATTGGCTGGGAGTCCGAATCCAGAGATGACGATTCTCCATCAAGAAGTCGGTGCCATGTTCCTTGAGCGTGATGGGGTAATTTTCATCGCTTGCCTGTACTACCTCGAAGCCGGTGACGCCTAGCTCGTAGCCGCCGGGCACGCCGGGGGCGCGGTCATCAGCCCGCACCTTCCCCGTGATCCGCACCGAGGATTCCTGCGGAATATGCGCCATAGTCTCAAAAACCTCAGCTGCCAGATCACTTTTGAAAGCTACACATTGTGCAAACCCAGACCCATCCCGCACTAAGAGAAAGACCAACTTGCCCTTGTGTGTGCGATTGTGAACCCAACCCTGAATAGTGATTTCCGCTCCTACAAACTGCGCAATCTCTTCAACTCTAATAATAGAGGCTGACATAAAAATTCCTCCTGATAACCTTCAACCTTTGACTTTCAACTTTCGACTTCTGCTAGACCTTCGACTTTTTCACTTCGCTGGCGCAAACGGCTCACCACAAAGAAGATCACGGCCCCTACCACTAATACGAGCACTACTTTTTCGTAACGGCCTATCCAGTGCATAACCAGCGGCCAATTCTTACCTAGTAAGTAACCGGCCAGAGCCAGCAGAAAACTCCATAAAGCCGTACCCACGGCCGTGTAGAGATTGAAGCGTCCCAAATTCATGCCTGCGATACCGGCTGGAATGGAAACTAGGCTCCGCACAATCGGCACCATGCGACCAAAGAAGATCACATGCTCGCCGTAACGTGCGAACCAATCCAGCGCAGTATCAAAATCCGCCTCCGTCAGCAACATCCATTTCCCATAACGGCGCACTAACTCACGTACCCGTTGCTCGCCAAACCAGTACCCCAGCCCGTAGAAAACCAGCGCGCCGCTGACTGAACCAATCGCTCCTACCAGCGTCACCCCCCACAACGTGAAGTTCCCTTCCTTCTCAAAAGCCAGCCAGCCGGCCATCGGCAGCACCGCCTCGGAAGGAATAGGCGGGAAGACGTTCTCCAAAAACATCACTATTCCCAAACCCGGATATCCCATCGTCTGAATGATACCCTGCACCCACATCGCCACACTATCCAATAAATGACTTAAACCCATAACTTTTTACCTCACTTATCTCTAGATGAGCAGAAATTATACCACATTGCGGAGTCATTGGCTGTTCGCCATTAGTCAGTAGTCTCGGTAGACAGGAGGCGATAGCCGCTACGGGCTCTCTGACTAACCGGCCACTTGACCAACAAACTACTTGACTAACCACCCTTGCCTCATTCCCTATCCGTGATAAACTAGCCCCGTTGAAGGAGGAATATGAGTCAGGCATTATATCTCAAGTGGCGTCCGCAGACGTTTGACGACGTGATCGGACAAGAACACATTATGCGCACCCTGCGCAACGCACTGCGGCTGGACCACATCCATCACGCCTACCTCTTTGCCGGCCCGCGCGGCACCGGTAAAACCACCACCGCTCGTTTGATGGCCAAAGCCGTGAACTGTCTAGCGCCGGTAGCAGAGCGACCTTGCAATCAGTGCGAGCTCTGTCGCGCTGTCAACGAGGCGCGCTTGATGGATCTTGTCGAAATTGACGCGGCCTCTCACACGGGCGTGGACGATATCCGCGAGCTGCTGGAGAAGGTAAACTTTCGTCCTATCCAGGCCCGTTACAAGGTCTACGTGATGGATGAGGCTCACATGCTCTCTACATCAGCCTTCAACGCGCTGCTCAAGACGTTGGAGGAACCGCCGGAGCACGTCATCTTCGTGCTGGCTACCACAGAAGTCCACAAAATCCCGGCCACTGTGCTCTCCCGTTGCCAGCGTTTTGAGTTCCGCCGTATCCCATTGGCGGATATTACCCAACGGCTGCAAAAGATCTCTCTGGCGGAGAAGATCGAGGCCGAGCCGCAAGCCCTAGACCTGATAGCCCGCGCCGCCACCGGCAGCATGCGCGATGCCACTAGCTTGCTGGATCAGATGGCATCCGGCGGCGCCGTGAGAGCCGACTACGTACGCCAAATTCTCGGTACCGAACGCCGTGAAGTGGTGCAGACGCTCATCCAAGCTTGGCTGGATAAGCAACTCAAGGTGGGTATCTGCACCATCAACGCGGCGGTAGATGACGGGGCTGATCCTCGCCAGCTGGCTAAACAGATCACCGATTTCTTACGCGGCTTGCTCCTTATGCGCTTGGGCGCGGGGGAAACCTGGCGCGAACCATCCACCGAGGAGCGACCACGCTACCAGAAGCTGGCTGAACAAGCCACATCAGCACAGCTGGTACAGGCGGTGCAGCTATTCAGTGGTGTGGCCGCAGAGCGGCGGAGTGGTTGGCAACCGCAACTCTCGCTGGAACTGGCTTTTATCGCGGCCACGCGCCCGCCAGAATCGGCCCCGGTCGCTCCAGAGATGAGAGCGCGCGCTCAGGAGCAAACGGCGCCTGCTCGCGAGAAAAAAGCCGGCCCCGCGAGTAAACCGGCCAAACCAACCACCCCCTCACCCCCACCGGCTGCGGTTCCCGCAGGAGATGGCTCAATCACCGTCCAGGAAATCAGCAGCCGCTGGAAAGAAATACTCCATTACCTTAGCGCTCCACTGCGTGCCCCGCTCTGGTCAACAGAGCCGCTGGCGATAGATGCCGAGAGTGCGCTGGTATTGGGTTTCCGCCATGCTTTCCATCGCAACAAAGCCCAAGAGAGTTCCGTGCAACCATTGGAAGCGGTTTTGAACAAGCTATTCAACCAACAAATTCAGGTACGCTGCGTGCTGAAAGATGAATGGACACCGGCCAGGACCAAGACCGCTCTACAACCGGTGGTCAAACCTGAGACTCGTGCTGCACAACCACCGGAACCACCTGCGCCGCCGGCGGCACACGGAGCAGAGGATACGCTGGTGAAACGCGCCGTAGCAGAACTAGGGGCAGTCGTCAGAGAGGTAGATGCTTAGAGCAAACTAGCTTCCCACAAAGGCGCAAAGACGCTAAGAAAAACATAAATTCCAGTTAGCCAACTAGTGTTCTGTCAAGCGTAACATGATAAGTTGGCTGCCCAATGCCCTACTACATGCTAGTCCACGTAGGTGGACTTCGCGAGGGTAGCCGCGACTTCCCACGGCCCAGAGCTGTCTGGCAAGGGTAGTCGCCAGGCGAACTCAGCATTTGGTCAGACGTGAAATTGGACATAGGTAAAATGAGAGCAAAATGATCAGTGTTTATCCGCATTTATCTGCGTCCCAAAAGAGAATTATCCGCACAACTTTGTATAAACTATATTTTTTAAGGAGAGAAAAAAATGGCTCGTAGAAGAGGACGCGGACAGATGGATAACTTAATGCGCCAAGTACAGAAAATGCAGGAAGACGTGCAGCGCGCGCAAGAAGAAGCCGAGCAGAAAGTGTTCACCGTCTCTGTGGGCGGCGGCGCGGTTGAAGTGACCATGACCGGTGGCCTAGAGGTACAAGCTATCACCATCCAGCCCGAAGTCGTGGACCCCGAGGATGTGGAGATGCTCCAAGACTTGATATTGGCCGCGGTCAACGAGGCGATCCAGAAATCGCAAGCTACAATGGGCGACCAAGTGTCCTCAGTGACTGGGGGGATGTTGGATGGTCTAGGGATTCCGGGGCTATAAACGTAGATGAAGAACGTAGCAGTACCTCCTGCCGTCACGCGACTGATAGAGACCTTCTCGGAGTTGCCCGGCATAGGCCCGAAAACCGCCTCGCGTTTAACCTTCTATCTCTTGCGCGGCAAATCGGAACTAGCTCTAAACCTCGCCGAGGAATTGCAAAATCTGGTCGAGAAAACGCGCTTCTGCTCCATATGTTACAACGTGACGGAGGAGGATCCCTGCCCTATCTGCTCCGACGAGAGTCGAGACAAAAAAGTGCTCTGTGTGGTAGCGGAGCCTTTGGACCTCCTAGCACTGGAGCGCACCGAACAGTACACCGGTTCTTACCACGTACTCCACGGCGCCCTCGCTCCGCTGGAAGGTGTCTTTGCCGAAGACCTCCGCATCAAAGAGCTGGAGGCGCGTCTGCGCAAAGGGGGCGTGGAGGAAGTCATCTTGGCTACCAATCCCACCAGCGAGGGTGATTATACCGCTGCCTATCTGCTCACCCGGCTCAAACCGCTGGGAGTGTGCATCACACGTCTGGGGCGTGGCTTGCCGATGGGCGGGGATCTGGAATACGCTGATGCTGTTACCCTGACCCGCGCTCTGGAAGCGCGTCAAGAGCTCTAATGACCGCTTGGCATCCTGATATCCAACAGGGCTGGCGGATAGGGCTAGCTTTGATTGCCGTCCTGGTACTCTTCGCGACCGGTATATCGCTACTAGCGGCGCTGAACCCGATCTCGATACTCACCTTTCTCTTGGGATTAGTCTCCCTGACCGCTCTGGTCGGGGCCGTACTGGTGGGCTATTGGCTCTGGGGCTTGCTCCACGCCTCCTACGCCATGGATCGTAACACCCTCGTTATTCGCTGGGGCGACTACGAACGGCAGATTCCGCTGGGCGCGGTGCAAGAGGTGTACTCTGGAGAGGATCTCGCGGATATACGTCTCCGTCAGACCATCCGCTGGCCCGGTCACTACTTTGGGTGTGGAGCAGCCCCGCAAACCGGCCCGATCCACTTCTACGCCACGGCCCCACTAGCTGAGCAGATTATCATCTGCACTCCAGAGCTGGCGGTGGCTATCTCTCCGGCCCGGCGAGAGGAGTTCCTCGCGGCGCTGGCAGAGCGCATGGAGATGGGTACCACGCAAGATGTCGGCTTCCAATCTCTCCATCCCGCTTTTCTGGATTGGGAGATTTGGCAAGATCGTCTGGCGACAACTTTCCTGGGCAGCAGCCTCCTGCTCTTGATTTTGCTTGCTGGCTTGCTCAGCTGGCGTTATCCTACCTTGCCGAGCGAAACCATCTTCAAGTTGAGCGCTACCGGGCAACCGTTGCTGGTCGCTCCCCCCTCGCGTCTGGCCTATTTAGGATTACTGGGCATAATCTTCACCCTCTTGAATGGAGGATTGGGAATCCTCTTCTACCGGCGCCGGCCCATGGTCTCCTACTTCTTCTGGGCGAGCTTATTGCTACTTCAGGCTAGTCTCTGGGTAGCTGTGTTGACCGTTTTATTCAACAACACCGGTTAGTTGCCGGCAAGGAACGCCAATGATCCGGTTAGTGGCCCTTGATTTGGACGGTACGTTGATAGGGGAAGATCGCCAGATCAGCCCCCGCGTGCGCCGTGCCATTGCCGCCGTGCAAAAACGGGGCGTCATCGTCACACTGGCGACCGGGCGGATGTTTGCGGCAACGTTGCCCTTTGCGCGCGAATTGGAGATCACCGCCCCCTTGCTCTCCTACCAGGGCGGCTGGATTCAATATCCGGCTGACGACCATCCTCTCTATCGCGTGCCACTGCATGCCGAGATAGCACGCACGGCTCTCGAGATGGCTCGCCGCGAGCATTGGCACGCGGTTCTCTATGCTGATGGTCAGATTTTTCTGCAGGAGTTTGCCCGCGCGCCTGAATTCTACACGGCCCTGCTGGGCACGGGCTATCAACTGGTTGCCAGCTGGGAAGAGGTGCTCGCCACCCAGCAGCCCGATAAAGTGCTCTTGGTAGCCGCTCCGGCGGCGATACCGGTGATAGAAGAGCAATTGCGGGCGCAGTTAGCTGGAGAGGCGCTAGTTTTCCGCTCGCATGCCCAGTTTGTTGAGGTGGTGCCCAGAGGCGTTGATAAAGGTTCCGGTTTGGCGTGGCTAACTCAATATCTGCAAATTTCGCCTCAAGCTGTGATGGCAGTAGGCGACCAGGGGAATGATACGCCCATGCTCAAATGGGCCCGGATAGGAGTCGCCATGGGAAACGCGATCCCAGAGGTCAAAGCGGCCGCAGATTGGATAGCTCCTCCGTTGGAAGAGGATGGAGCCGCCGCTGCACTGGAGCATTTTATCCTATCCAGAGAAAAATCGCCCTGGCGATGAGCACTCCTATCCTTCCTATCCAGCAGCCAGCAAGTATCGCAGAAGCGGCAGCGATATTGCGGGCCGGGGAATTGATTGGTATCCCCACCGAGACGGTCTATGGCGTGGCCGCCGCTCCTTGCTGCCAAGCATCTGAACTGCTCTTGCACCGGTTCTATGATGCGGATTCCTGGCCAGCCTTACCGTTGCTGCTCGCCCCTGAAGTACCTCTGGCTCATCTAGCTCGCTCCAATCAGTGGGCGGAACGCTTGCGTAATTATTTCTGGCCCGGCCCTCTCACATTGCTCCTTCCCGCAATCGCGGATTTCCCCTTTGCGCTGCCCACTCCGTGTGTGGCAAAGCGCGTCCCGGATTACGCGCCGCTCTGGCCGCTGCTCCGCGCTCTGGGCGGGGTTTTGATCGTGGGGCGGGCAGCTCATACCGGCTATCCTCCGGCCATCACGGCCCAGGAAGTCGCAGAGCAGCTGGCGGATGACGTGGCACTCATCCTAGATGGCGGGCGGGCCCTCTTTGGCCTCCCTTCCACCGTAGTTGATTGTATCGTCTCGCCACCGCGCATCGTGCAACGTGGCATCATCTCCGCTCCAGAAATAATGGCGGTCCTTCAACGCTCCGAAGAGAGAAATTGATGGGGACGACTGTCACGCGGAAACGCTATTGGAGTTGGAGCGTGCTGTTGGTGGTCTTATTGTTGGGGACGGGCCTCCGTTTTTACCGGCTGGATGCGCAATCTTTCTGGAACGACGAGGGGAATACCGCGCGCCTGGTCGAGCGTACCATCCCGCTAATTATCGCCGGCGCCGGCGGCGATATCCACCCGCCAGGGTACTATCTGCTGCTGCACGGCTGGCAAAAGTTGGCAGGCAATTCCGAGTTCGCGTTGCGGAGTTTCTCGGCGCTCGCCGGCATTCTGACTGTGGCGGTGACGGCCGCCCTAGGCCAAAAGGTAGGGGGGCGATTGACAGCTCTCGGAGCCGCGTTTGGTCTAGCTTGTCAGCCGCTGGCTGTCTACTATAGCCAAGAGGCGCGGATGTATGCGCTCTTGGGTTTACTCGCTGCGCTGACGCTCTGGGCCGCCGCGCAATTCTTTGGCGGAGAGCGCGCCGCCTTGTTTTGGTTATGGCTGACGCTCTCTCTGGGACTCTACACCCATTACGCTTACGCCTTCGTGATTCTGGGCATCAACGCGGCATTTTTGGGAATCTGGCTTTCCCAACATCCTCTCCGCTGGCGGGTGCTACGAAATTGGATATTCACGCAGCTACTGGCGGGGGTGACATTCCTCCCCTGGCTACCGCATCTCTTCAACGTCGCCAGCTGGCGTCCCCCTGATCTAGACCCCGGCGGCGCGCTCCAAGAGATGACACACGCGCTCTTGACCGGCATCACGTTGCCGGCGGAAGAAGGCGGCTATTTGCTGCCGGTCGTCGTGCTCTTACTGGGATTGGCCTTCTGGTGTCGCTCTCGCGCTCCCTTCATCAAATGGAGCGCGTTCCTGATGAGCGTGTTACCGCTCGGGTTGATCGCTGCCGGCGGCATCTACCGGCCGGCCTATCTCAAATTCCTGCTGGTCTCCAGCGCGCCACTCGCCGTGATATTGGCGCTCCCGTTGAGCAGATGTCAGCGGTCAGAGCTCACGCGCTGCTCATTTAGCCGGTGCCTGATCGTGCTGCTCCTCCTCGGGGCCTGGTTGCCGCCGCAAATCACCGCTCTTCACAATCTCTACTTTGAGCCGCAATACGCCCGTGCTGACTATCGCGGCATTGCAGCCCAGATCGCTGCTAGGGCAGGGCCTCAGGACGGTATCATCCTCAGCGCGCCCAATCAGTGGGAGGTCTTCACCTACTACTACCAGGGGCCGCTGACCGTTTATCCGGCTCCCTATCACCCCACGCCAGAGGTAGCCGACGCTTGGAGCGACGAGCTGCTACAAGCTGCCCATCCACGGCTCTTCGTTCTCTACTGGGGAGACGGGGAATCTGATCCAGAGCGGCATATTGAGCGCCGCCTGGCAGAGCGAACCTACAAGATCCAAGAGAGTTGGATTTCTGATCTGCGTCTGGCACAATATGGCACGGCTCCACTACCGGAGAGTCCTGAGATCCAGATCGCGGCGCAGATAGGCGCAGATATCCATTTGGAGGGATATAGTCTCGCGGGGCAGTCAACCTTCACCGCCGGAGAGGTGGCGCCGGTGACGCTCTTTTGGCGGAGCGACCAGCCGTTGGATGAGCGGCTCAAGGTCTTTATACATCTCGTCGGCGCTGACGGTGTGCCGGTAGCCCAAACCGACGCGGAGCCGGTAGGGGGCTTACATTCCACCGACAATTGGATGGCGGGAAAGCGCATCATAGATCGACATGGCATCTTGCTACCGCCAGAACTTCCCGCCGGCAACTACACGCTGCAAACCGGATTATATTGGTTTTCCGGCGAGCGGTTGCCCATCACCAGAGCCGGGGAGCCAAACGGGGAGACGCTTACGCTGGGTGAGATAATGGTCAACGCGGAGTAGTTGTCTCTAGATTTTCTATGGTGATGGTATTTCTTAATAAGCAAAGGCTCCTGGGGATTTCCCCAGGAGCCTTCTAAATATAACCACAATACCGGCTTAGTACCTTCCGCCTTTATTCTTATCGCGGCGGGGCTTGCTCATCTTGCGCACGGCTTTACGTCGCTCAATGCGATCCTTTTCACCTTTGGTGATAAAGTAACGGCGTTTTTTCATCTCGCTCTTAATGCGATCTTTTGTTACTCGTTTGCGAAAGCGCTTGATCAGCTGATCGGTGGATTCACCGGGTCGTCGCTTTACAAAAGTCATTCGTTTCTCACCCCCTCTCCAAAAACTATAATACCAAAAACCTGGTCTTCAGGAGCCTTAACAATGAGACCAGGTCGGGGTGCAAAATACCAACGAGCAGACTTTCATCAGAAATTCCGGTTGATAAAGCAGTTCTAGAACTACCCAAGAGACCCAAATGATCTCCTGATTTCGCGCGACCACAGAACCAGATCAGGGCTCCTATAGCCATCACATTCTAACTTGTTTTAACTGGTTGTCAAACGAGAGAACGAGAAAGCGATAAGGCGAAAAAGCGATAAGGCGAAAAAGCGATAAGGCGAGAAAGCGAGAAAGCGAGAAAGCGAGAAAGCGAGAAAGCGAACAGGCGAGTGAGCGATAAAGCGCGTTGCCTGTGCAGACCGCACGGTTGCCATGTCAAGTCAAATGATAAAGCTACCACAGGCAAATGCACTTTCAACTTTGCTGGTTTGCGGTTAAAATAGTTGGGTGGGGGGAAGATTATGAAAAAAAGTTTAGTGCGCTTAGGGAGTGTGTTACTGTTCGGGTTCTTGATACTGGGGATGGTGCTGGGCAATGTCCGGCTGGCGCAATTGGATCTGGCTCTGGTGCGCACGCGCCCCACGTACTACTCGCTAGCCTCCACAGCGACATTTTTTCCCACGGCAGAACCGGAGATGCCTCCCCCCGTGGCAAGTGCGACTCTGCCCTGCACGCCCACTCCGCGGTCCGTGCTGTTTAAGCAGTGCGTGCCGCCGGATGATTGGCTGCCCTATGCGGTACAGCCCGGCGACACGCTCATCTCGCTGGCTTGGCGGGCGTATGTTAAGTCCTACGTCTTGATGCGCAATAACTGTCTGACCACAAATCTGATCGTGGTCGGTGAAGTGCTCTATCTCCCGCCCGGTGCGGTGCGTACTCCCACGCCCCAACCAGCGCGCTGTGGCCCACGGCTCGATTGGCGCGTGGCTTACGTGAGTCAGGGTGACACGCTCTACCGGTTGGCTATCCGTTACGGCACCACCCCCGCGGAGATCCGCTGGGCCAATTGCCTCTGGGGGGACAGTATCTACGTTGGCCAGCCGCTCTATCTCCCCGCCCGCATGGTGATCACGCCGACCTGGACACCTTCGGCGACGCCGACGCTCATACCGCCGACTTTCACCGCCACACCATCACCCACACCATCCACAATTGTCACCCCGACACCGTCTATCACCATCACGCCCACGGTTACGCTTACTCCCACCCACACAGTGACGCCGACTAACACGCCCACGCCGGTAATCAGCGCCACGGCAACTCTCACGCCGACGCTTACCTCTTCCCCGACGCCGACCACGACGCCGACCACGACGTTCACGCCCACACCGGCCGAGAGTCAGTCGCCTACGCCCACCGCGAAGCCTACCGCCACCTACACGCCCAGCCCTACTGCTAAGCCACAACCCGCGAATGAGAAGAGAGATCCATTTTACAAGTTAGCTTTAGTGATGTGCTAGAATGCGCAGCAGAATCGGTTTTGCTATAATAAGTTTACTCTTGATCAGCAGTTTGGCGTGTTCCGTGAGTGGTCAGGTGGACGTTGACGGCCCGCTGGCCACAACGGAAGAGACAACTGAAAGCACTCCCGCGACCACGTCTGCCGTAGCGCCCACCGCGTGGCCCACGCCCACCGTGTGGCCGGCGCCGCCAACGGAAGAGACAACTGGAAGCACTCCCCCGCCGACCGCGGAGCGGCCCACGCCCACCGCGTGGCTCACGCCCACCGCGTGGCTCACGCCCACCGCGTGGCCCACGCCGCCAGAGGAACCAGTCGAGTTTCCTACCGAGATTCCCGCTGGCAGCGACCCTCTGAAGATGGCCGCTGCGGAGATCCCAGAGTTGACGATTGCCACGTTGGATCCAACCGCGGGAGGACTGGGTAATTTGGGAACCTTTCGCCAACGTCTCAGCGTGCAATTCACGGAGCAAGGAAGGATGGGCATGCACATCTATGAGGCGGTCGTCAATCCATCACAAGCTGCCATGCAGATCACATTGCGCGCTGAAGGGCCGAAGGCTCAATATCTACCCTCCAATCAACTCCAGTTTGTCTGGATCGGCAACCGGGCTTGGGTAAAAGTAGGGAATCAACCGTGGCTACCGGTGCCGAAGGAGGTGGCGACCACTCAATTCGATGAGCTGGTTTTTGAAGTTGGTGATTTTCTGCCTTACGTGCCCGCTTTCACGCACGTTGGTGAAGAGAACATCAACGGAATCGCGACCGTGCATTACCATTACGCTGCCAACGATCTGCCTGTTGAGTGTGGAACTGTGAACGGGGCCGGCGACATCTACATCGCTCTGCAAGGCGGTTACGTGGTGCGCTATACTTTTACCGGCAGCGGCACTTTCGAGGGCTACTACGCGGGCGCCGGTGATATCATGTTTGTGTACGATACCTACGATGTGGGTGCGGCGATTGATATCCAACCGCCCCTGCGCTGAAAATACAAAGATTTCACGTTACTACTCAGCCACCCTGTAAAATTCAAGAGCGGACGCAGATTCGCGCAGATGAAAGCAAAAAATCGGCGTTTATCTGCGTCCTGGAGGGTATCTGGCTACGTTCTACCTGGGGCTAGCCGAGTAGTAACTTGATAGTCAACTATTGCTAAACAGCAGAGGGAGGAACTATGAAAATTTTAGTCACCGGGGGGGCCGGTTATATTGGAAGTCATACCTGCGTGGAATTATTGGATGCCGGCCATGAGGTCATCGTCGTGGATAACCTCGTCAACAGCAAAGAGGAAGCGCTGCGCAGAGTAGCGAAACTGACAGGCAAATCGCTGGAATTTCACCGGGTGGATCTGCGCGACCAGGAAGCCTTGAACGCCGTCTTCGCGGGAGCCGACATTGACGCCGTGATCCACTTTGCCGGGCTAAAGGCGGTCGGGGAATCCGTCACGCAACCGTTGCGCTACTTTCATAACAACGTCACCGGCGCCTTGATTCTCTGCAAAGTGATGCGCGCGCACAACGTCAAAGACCTCGTCTTCAGCTCCTCCTGCACCGTTTACGGCGATCCCCAGAGCGTGCCCATCCGCGAAGATTTCCCGCTCTCGGCCGCCAACCCCTACGGACGCTCCAAGTTGATGATCGAAGATATTTTGCGCGACCTCTACCGCGCGGATGCAGCGTGGAACATCGCACTGCTGCGCTACTTCAACCCGGTGGGAGCGCATCCCAGCGGGCGGATAGGTGAAGACCCCACCGGCATTCCCAATAACTTGGTGCCTTACATCGCCCAAGTCGCCGTTGGGAAACGAGAGTATCTCCGTGTCTTTGGCGACGACTATCCCACCAGAGATGGCACCGGCGTGCGGGATTACATCCATGTGGTGGACTTGGCGCAGGGCCATCTGCAGGCGTTGGAGAAGTTAGCGGAAAATCCCGGCATCGTGACCTACAACCTGGGCACCGGACGCGGTTACAGTGTGCTGGAAGTGCTGCGGGCCTTTGAAGAGGTGGCCGGACGCAAGATACCCTTTCGCATCCTGGCGCGGCGCGCCGGTGATATCGCCGAGGCCTACGCCGATCCCACCACGGCCAGCCGAGAGCTGGGTTGGCAGGCGGAGCAGGGTATCCAGGAGATGTGCGCGGACGTCTGGAAGTGGCAAACGCAGAACCCCGCAGGATACCCAAAGGAGTAGCTATGCAACCCACGCTAGTTGTCATGGCGGCCGGCATGGGCAGCCGCTACGGCGGCCTCAAACAGATTGACCCGGTTGGCCCCCACGGT
>JAIOSN010000004.1 GCA_021107605.1 Anaerolineae bacterium
GGCACCCGTGAGGCGGGGGAGACGCTGCCCGTGGCCTTACGGCGAGAATTGCAAGAGGAATTAGAGATGAAGATTGCAGTCGGTGAGCGGCTGATCAGCCTCACTCACCAGCTGCCAGATGCCGCTCTCACCCTGACGGCGTTTCGCTGCCAGCATCTCGCGGGGAATCCCCGCTGCATTGAGTGCGCCGCTTTCCGCTGGGTCTGGCCGGCAGAGCTGGCGGCGCTACCAATGGCGGTGCTTGATCGTCAAATTGCCCAGCTGGTGGAAACAGAGCTAGCAGCGCGATGAAGGCTCTCTCGCCACCACCCGCTCCTCTGGGCCGCGTCGGGTTGGATTTGCGCTTGCACTCCTACGCGCCGGGCGGCATCTCGCGTTATGCCCGTCGTCTGGCAGAGCAGCTGACGCAGTTATTGCCGCCGGATACCCTGCACCTCTCTTATCATCGCCAAGAACGGACCCCGTTAGCCCTCGCCGGCGCACGGGCGCACCGGCTCTGGACGCCGCCGCATCATCAACTAGAACGCTGGACATTGGGCGCGGAGATTTATCCACAAAAATTGAATCTTTTCCACAGCACCGATTTCATCCCGCCGGCTTGGGGCGCGCGCCACTCCGTGATCACCGTGCATGACCTCACCTTTCTCCACTATCCGCAGTACCTCACCGCCGAGTCCCGCCGTTACTACAATAAGCAGATCGCATGGGCGGTGGCGCGGGCTGATGCCATCATCGCCGATTCCCACGCCACACAATGTGACCTGGAGCAGCTCCTAGATGTGCCGGCGGCGCGGGTGACGGTGATTCATCTGGCTGCGGAGCGCGTTTTTCGTCCCTGGCCCCCCACAGAGGTCAAACTGGCGTTAGCTCGCCACGGCCTGGAACCCGGCTATCTACTCTTTGTGGGAACCTGGGAACCGCGCAAAAACCTGCCAGCGCTGCTACAAGCGTTAGCTCTCTTACACGCCGGCGGGGATAGTTGCCGGCTGATCATCGCGGGGCGACCAGGGTGGCTCTACGCTGAAATCTTCGCGCTAGTGGAGCAGCTCGGGTTGGAACAGTGGGTCCATTTCCTCGCGGACGTCTCCCTATCCGACCTGATCGCGCTCTACAACGGCGCGGCGCTCTTGGCGCTCCCCTCATTCTACGAGGGCTTTGGGCTGCCGGCACTGGAGGCGATGCAATGTGGCACGCCCACGGTGGTGGCGGATCGCGCCAGCTTGCCAGAGGTGGTGGGAGAAGCGGGGCTGCTCATTGATCCAGAGTCCCCGGAAACCCTGGCCGCCGCCTGTCGCCGGCTGCTCCGTGATAAGGGGTTACGCGCCCGGCTGCGCGAGGATGGTTTCCGGCAAGCCGCACAGTTCACCTGGGAAGCGACCGCGCGACAGACGTTGGCCGTCTATGAGGAAGTGGTCTCCTCCGTCAGCTCAAACGTCGCCAACCGCGTGTAGACGGCCCCGCTCCGACGCAGTTCACTGCGAAAGAGTACCAACTCCGTGAGCTCCTCCGTCGTGAGCTGTCCAATGTTCAGCCCCCGCAGCACCTCGCCGATCTGGGACTTGGTCTGGCTAGCAGTGTTGCGTCGCACGCGCCCCAACGTCAAGTGCGGGGTGAAGGGACGGCGTTCCGGTTCAAAGCCCACGTGAGAGAGAGCCTCGTTCACCACTTGGTGCAAGAGAGTTAGCTGCCCCGCTGAGTCTCGCATCCCTACCCAGAGCACCGAGGGAGAACGTGGATTGGGGAAAACCCCCAGTCCGCCCACCGTGACGATGAAAGGCGGAATGTTACGAGCTACCACGGCAAACGCCTCGCGGATGGGGCTCAAGCGGGCCGGCATCACGTCCCCCAGGAAAAAGAGCGTCAGATGGATCTTTGACGGCTCAACCCACTTGATCACGCCATCAGGGCAGGCGCGCTTGAGCTTTCGTTCTACACCTTCCAACCGCCGGTGGGCCAGAGCCGAGAGTGGCAGTGCTACGAAGGCGCGCAGGGTCTCGGCAGTAGTCATCGGATTCTCCTTCGGAAATAGTCAGGTGGTCTTTAGTCCAGTAGTCAAATAGTCGCTTTTCGTGCTGGGAAGGTATGCACCAGCACAGGGCGTCTCCTATGCAATGTTAGCAGGTTAGCTAGTTAGCGATGAGCGGTTGGCGATTAGCCGATTAACAGTTAGCCAACCAGGGATTATTGACCATCCGACTATCGACTACCCGACTATCGGACTAACTCCTTACTGCGCGGTGAAACTGGGTAACGGGGCTGCGTAGAGTTGATTATCGGCTATTAGATAAAGAACATCCGGTTCCTCACTGCTGGTTAGGGCCTCTAGAGAGCGCAAGGTCCCGTCCGTGACCCGGAATTGATGTTGGAACTCGCCCTCTTTGTTGAGCGCCACGATGGATTCGCGCTGAGGATCACCGAGATAAATCAAGCCCTCTGTAGTTGTAGAGCCCATGGCCATTAACGTTGGTTGGAAATCTGCGCCGGGAGGCTCTTCTCCCCGGAAGATTCCCTCTCCACCGTTGAAGTAAGTGAGCAGCTCGCCGTTGCCAAAGAGGAGATAGAGCTCTCCATCAATGCCCAGCGAGAATACATTCTGCAATTGCGGCGCGGTACCGGTAGCAAAGTATGGTCGCGGCGGAGCGTCATAGACGCCATTGACCGGCAGATATTTGAGGATCTGGTTTTGCTGGCGATTGACCAAATAGAGCTGATTGCCAAAGGTCTCTATCAAGGTAACGCTTCCCGGGGAGAGCTCTCCTGGCAATTGTTGCTCATCAAGACTATGCGGCCCGATGGCCGGCTCGTAAACGTAGAGTCGCCCACCATCCCCATAAATAAAGAGGGCGCCATCAGGATAACCGACATGCGGCTCCATCCAGGCAAAATCAATTAGCTTGCCGACCGGCTGAGAGCCTGCACGCAAGATCTCACCCTCTTTTAGGATACGCTGCTGAGAATCAGCGGCCGGATTGATACCATCCTCACTTAGGCGCAGCCCGATCACCTCGTTACTGCTCGGGTTAAGCCAATAGAGCCAAGAATCAGCCACCAACAGCTGGTGCGGGATGGGACTGGGATGGACTTCTCCCAATTTGTGCAACCCCAAGATAGCGGCATTTTCCAACGCGTCGATTGCCAACTGCGCCTCGTTTTGCATCTCTTTCGCCAGTTGGTGCTCCGGGTCGAGATTGATAGCCTTCTTTGTGAGATCTACCACATGTTTCCAATCCGCAGCTGTTTGAGTGGTATAAGCAGCTTCCCAAGCCGTTTGAGCCTCGGCAAAAATAGTATTAGCTTGTTCTGCCCCGCTGAATTGTAAGTAGGTGGAGGTAGTAATTAGGAGAATGATAAGCAAAAAGCCCAGCGTCATGCCTCCCATAAGGGCTTTTTTCTCTGCTGGTATCCGCTGGGGACGAGATTTGGTCCTACTACCGGTTACTTTATGTGGCAGTAGCGCGTTGAAGAAGGGGTTAAGCGAGATGTGCGGCAGGCGCCAACGATCTTTCCAGTTGAAGTCAATAGCAGGCCAACTCAGTTTAGGCAGATGCAATTGTGGCCAATGCAGGCC
>JAIOSN010000304.1 GCA_021107605.1 Anaerolineae bacterium
GTGCAGCGTGTGTTGGCGGGGAAGCGCTGGATTTCCAGTCCTCTGCTCGATAAATTAGTGCAGAGTACCGCGCCGGCGCACCGCGACTCTCCGCTCACCCCGCGCCAGCATGATCTGCTCCGTCTCCTCCAGGAGGGATTAGATAACCAGCGCATCGCGCAACGGTTGGGATTAAGCGTTAAGACAGTGGAGAATCACCTGACCACTCTCTACCGCCGGCTGGATGTGCAGAGCCGGTTGGAGGCGGCGAGCTATGCCCGGCAGCACCCCGAAATTTTGGGTCTCTCCGGAAGGCAGACTGTGCAACAACGCTCGCCTCAACCTCGCTCCACGGCTTTGCCCCCACAATTCACCTTGTTGCTGGTGGATGATAGTGATTTCTACCGCGCCCAATTGCGACGGATGGTCGGGCGGGCCTCTCCGCAGGCCGTGATTTACGAGGCCAGCAATGTGAAAGAGGCCGTCCGGTTGGCGGCTGCGCTCTCTCCGTCGTTGATGCTCGTGGATGTGGTTCTGGGTGATGAGGATGGTATTCGTTGTACCCGCCGCCTCAAAGCACTCTGCCCTGGTTCACGTATCATCTTGATCAGCGCCTACCCCGATCGAGAATTTCACCGCCTGGGACTGGAGGCGGGCGCCGTTGCTTTCCTGGATAAGAAAGATCTGGACGTCGCCGTGGTGCGGCAGATCCTGGAAGATGTTCAGGCGTGAAATTTAGCCGTTAGCGATTAGCTGTGGCCAGTCTCCCGATCAAGCCACCAGACCACCACCTCCTTTGTCATTCCGAGCGGAGGGCGGTGAGCAACGCGAAGGAGCACGTAGTCGAGGAATCCCTAGCCTCTATGCGGGTCCAGGGAACAACAGAGGGAGATTCCTCGCTGGCGGCCCCCGTCGCTTGCTATTTGCAATTCGGTGAATGTCACGAGAATTCCGCCTTGGTTTACTGCGCCCCGGTAGCCGACTTCAGTCGGCGTACTGGGGCGTTAGCACTCGACCCTGCTGACTGCTTGACAGAAAAATCACTCTGTGTTATTATTGCGACCGTTGTTAGCACTCGGTCGTGAAGAGTGCTAACGGTAATCAACTACAACTTTATAGTGGATGGAGGTAAGAGCATGAGTGTAAAGATTCGTCCTTTGGGTGACCGCGTAGTCGTGAAACCCGTCGAAGAAGAAGAGCTGACCATTGCCGGTGGCAAACTGGTATTGCCAGATACCGCCAAGGAGAAGCCTCAACAGGGTGAAGTGTTGGCGCTGGGTGCTGACGTAGAGAGTGATTTGCTGAAAGAAGGCGATATCGTGATCTACGCCAAGTACGCTGGCACCAATTTCAAGAATCGCTCTGGCGATGAAGTGCTGATTTTGCGTGAAGATGACCTGCTGGCGATCCTCGCCGCATAACGTTAGTTTTACAAGTATACTGAAAAGGAGTAGTAATAATGGCGAAACAACTTAAGTTTGGACGTGATGCACGCGCCGCTTTGAAGACGGGCATGGATGTGTTGGCCGATGCTGTAGTGACCACTTTAGGCCCCAAGGGCCGCAATGTGGCGTTGGATAAGAAATGGGGTTCCCCCACCATTACCCACGACGGCGTGACTGTGGCCAAAGAAATTGAATTGAAAAATCCCTTCGAGAATATGGGCGCGCAGTTACTCAAAGAAGCCGCGACCAAAACCAATGATATCGCTGGTGATGGGACCACCACCGCGACTCTGTTGGCGCACGTCTTGATTGAGGAAGGTATGAAGAACGTTGCCGCCGGCGCTAACCCTATGTTGTTGAAGAAGGGGATTTTGACAGCTGCCGAGAAAGTTGCCGAGGCCGTGCGTGGTGAAGCGGTTGAGGTGGTGACCAAAGAAGCCGTGGCCAGTGTGGCTTCCATCTCCGCTCAAGACCGTGAGATCGGCGATCTGATCGCTGAAGTGATGGACAAGGTCGGCAAAGATGGCGTTATCACCGTTGAGGAATCCAAGGGTCTCTCCTTTGATATTGAGTACGTGGAAGGAATGCAATTTGATCGTGGTTACATCAGCCCTTACTTCGTCACCAACCCTGAGACGATGGAAGCCGTGATTGAAGATGCTTACATTCTGATCCATGATTCCAAGATCTCCTCCGCTCAAGACCTGATCCCGATTTTGGAGAAATTGGTGCAGAAGGGCATCCGCAGTCTGGTTATCCTCGCCGAAGATGTTGATGGTGAGGCGCTGGCGACGCTGGTCGTCAACAAATTGCGCGGCATGTTAACCGCGGTAGCGATCAAGGCCCCTGGCTTTGGCGACCGCCGCAAGGCTATGTTGCAGGATATCGCCGCCTTGACCGGTGGTCATGTGATTACCGAGGAAGAGGGCCGCAAGCTGGATAGCGCAACTTTTGCTGACTTGGGCCGGGCCGACAAGATCGTCACCACTAAAGATGACACCACCATCGTGGGTGGGCGGGGCGCTGATGAGATGATCATGGCGCGTGTCAACCAGATCAAAACTAGCATCGAAATTTCCACTTCAGACTATGACCGCGAAAAGCTACAAGAGCGGCTGGCGAAGATGGCGGGCGGCGTGGCTATCATTCGGGCCGGCGCAGCTACCGAGACCGAGCTTAAAGAGAAGAAGCACCGTGTTGAGGATGCCTTGAGCGCCACGCGCGCGGCGGTCGAAGAGGGTATCGTTCCTGGCGGCGGCATTGCGCTGCTCAACGCCATGGATGTGTTGGATGGGATCGAGATGGATTACCCCGATGAACAGACCGGCGTGAAAATCCTCTACAAAGCGTTGGAAGCTCCTATCCGTCGCATCGCCGAGAATGCCGGAAAAGATGGCGCGGTTATCTTGGCTGATGTGCGCCGGGCGCAAGAGAGCCAGGAGAATAATCTCATTGGTTACGATGTGATGACGGGTACGTTCGTAGACATGCTGAAGGTTGGCATTATCGATCCCGTAAAGGTCACCAATGGCGCGTTGTTGAACGCCGCTTCCGTAGCCGCGATGGTCCTCAGCACCGAAGCGCTCA
>JAIOSN010000131.1 GCA_021107605.1 Anaerolineae bacterium
CGGAGTGCCATTCCGTCCCCCACCCGGCCGCCGAGGAGCACGAAACCTGCCCGGCGAGGTACGGGGACAGGTAATCCCAGGCTACGCCGGCCAGCCCCGTTCACGGGGCGTTGTTCCGTAGCCCGTGGCTAAAGACCACGGGCATGCGTGTTCCGTCGGGGTCAAACGTTAGGCGACCACGCAATACGCAAAACGTGATACGTGGTGCGTGGTCCATCGCCGTCCACCATCCCTATTCACTAATTACCAGTCCCCACTCTCCATTTGCAGCTTTACCTCATTATGCTACACTATTCACCGTTCACCACTCACTATTCACCATTTAATCAAGGAGAGACCCATGAAGACCCATTTCCGTAAAATGTTGTTGTTAGTTACCCTTTTTCTGTTGACCGCATCGCTCTTCCTCCCTACCACGCCCGGCCAAGCCGCGAGCGCCGCCGCGCCACCCACCCCGGCAGATGACTTCCAGGCCGGCGAACTGCTGGTCAAATTCGAGACGGACATGACCCTCAGCGCCACCGAGAATCTCTTGAGTCGTTACCAGGCCACGCAGATACGCGCGCTTTACCGCAGCGATGTGCAGTTATGGAATGTGCCGGCCGGCCAGGAGCTGGAGATCGTCGCATCGCTCAACGCCAACCCGGCCGTGGTCTACGCCGAGCCGAACTACCGCTACCACACCTTCGACACCACGCCTAACGACTCCCACTTCAGCAAGCAATGGGCGCACACCAAAATACAATCGCCGGCTGCCTGGGACGCCACCACCGGCAGCAACGCTATCACCATCGCCATCATTGACACCGGCATTGACGAGGGCCATCCCGATCTGGCGAGCAAGATCGTGGCGGGCTACGATTACGTGGACAACGACAGTAATCCCCACGACCTCAACGGCCACGGTACCCACTGTGCGGGCATCGCCGCCGCCATCACGAACAACAGCACCGGCGTAGCGGGCAGCTCCTGGGGAGCGCGGATTATGCCACTGCGCGTCCTGGACGCGGAAGGCTCTGGATGGAGCGATGACATCACCGACGCTATCACCTGGGCTTACACTCACGGGGCAGATGTGCTCAGCTTGAGCCTGGGAGGACCGAGCTACTCCGCCTCCATGCAGAATGCCATCAACGCCGCACACGCCGCCGGTAGCCTGGTCATCGCGGCGATGGGTAACGACCGCACCGAGGGCAATCCCACCGCGTATCCCGCGGCTTGCGGCAACGTCATGGCTGTGGCCGCCACCGGCCCGACGGATACCTATGCCGCCTACTCCCAATATGGCAGCCACTGTGACGTCTCCGCGCCGGGCGGTGCGATGAGCTATTACCAAGACCCGAATGGCGTCTACAGCACCATGCCCACCTACGATGTGTATATGACGACTACCTACGGTTACTACAAAAATTACGACTACGTCCAGGGTACCTCACAGGCTACACCGCACGTCGCCGGGCTGGCAGCTCTCGTCTGGTCGGTAAATTCTAGCCTGACGCCGGATGAGGTGCAGACCATCATCCAAGATAACGCCACCGATCTGGGCGCGACGGGCTGGGATTCAACCTACGGCCACGGGCGGATCAACGCCTTCGCCGCCGTGCAAGCCGCGAGGCCCGCTGCACCGGGGCTGACCCTGAACAACCTTCCCGCCGAGGGCGATTACGTCCTGGACTGGAATGATGTCAGCGACGCAGTGAGCTACACGCTGGAAGAATCAACTTCAGCCTCGTTCACCACATCATTTGTGCGCTACATCGGCACAAGTTCCGTCTATAATGTCACCGGTCAACGCGCCGGTACCTGGTACTACCGCGTGCAGGCCAGAAACGCTTCCTGGATGACCTCCGACTGGAGCAATACCCAATCCCACACTGTCTCCACGCTGCCTTTGAACGCACCCCCGCTCCACAACATCCTCAACCTTGACAAAGACGACACCTTCACCGTCACCTGGAACACTATGATCAGCGCCACCGGCTATATTCTCGAAGAGAGCAGCAACCGGTACTTCGACGCCCCGACGCAAGTTTACAATGACACCGGGACAGTTCACAACGTCACCGGGCAAGGTTTGGGGACGTGGCACTATCGCGTCCGGGCCACAGGAGCCACCGGCAACAGTCCGTGGAGCTTTGTGAAGAACGCCCGAGTAGCTCCCAACGAAATCTTCCTACCGCTGGTCATGCGGAATTGAGGAATGGCCACTCCCTGCTGAAGCGCAAGACACTATACAGGCTTGATCAGGAGGCCACCAGAGATTTATCATTCCGTGCTCCGTGCAGAGCGCGGAGCACGGAATGACGAGAACACAATCAAACATTGAGGTGCTAAACTATGCGAGTTAATATGATAAAGCCGCAAAAACTGCAACCGGGTGATAAGGTCGCGACAATTTCCCTGTCTTGGGGAGGCCCAGGGACGTTACCGCATCGCTATGAAGCCGGTAAACGACAATTACAAGCTGAATTTGGGCTGACAGTGATCGAAACGCCTCACGCCTTGAGCGATGCTTCTTGGCTACAACGCAATCCCCAAGCCAGAGCTGCAGATTTGATGGAAGCATTTGCGGATCCAGCTATCAAGGCCATCATATCTACTATTGGCGGCGACGACTCTATTCGAATCTTGCCCTATTTAGACTTGGACATCATACGTTCAAATCCCAAAATCTTGCTGGGATTTTCTGACACGACCATTACCCATCTGGCATGTTTCAAAGCCGGATTGGTTTCATTCTATGGCCCAGCCATTATGGCAGGTTTTGCTGAGAATGGGGGGATGTTTCCCTATATGGTTGACTCGATCCGCAAAACGCTCTTTTCTGCGGCACCCATAGGGAACATTGAGCCAAACACGGATGGCTGGACTGTTGAAATGCTTGACTGGGAAGATCCGGAAAATCAACCCCGCAAGCGCAAGCTCAACCCATCGCCAGGGTGGAAGTTCATTCAGGGCAAGGGGATTCGCCGGGGATATCTGATAGGCGGCTGTTTTGAAGTCCTGGATTGGTTACGCGGAACCGACTTTTGGCCCAAGCCCGATATGTGGCAGGATGCAATTTTGTTTCTGGAGACGTCCGAAGAGGCGCCTCCCCCAAGTACCGTGCAGTATGGTTTACGAACCTACGCGGCGCTAGGAATTTTGAAGAGGCTTTCTGGCATTCTGTTTGCTCGACCAGGCGGTCAGATTGCGCCTGAACAATTCAACGAATACGACGAGGTGATTCGCCAAGTAGTAACTGAAGAAGAGGGGCTGGCAGATTTACCGATTATCACCCATATGGATTTTGGTCATACTGACCCGATGTTTGTATTACCGTATGGTGTACAAGCCGAGATCAACTGTGATGCGCAACAGTTTGCAATTGTCGAAAATGCGGTTGTTGATTGAGAACAGTGAGGGCAATTTGGGGGTGACGGCCTGACCAATCGCTGCACCCACCCGCGCGTGCGCAAAACCGGATTATTGCGCTTAGTCTTAGGTATCCTTTTTGTAGCCACCACCCGTGGCTGAAGACCACGGGCTACGGAACTACACCCCATAAATGGGACTAGCCGACCTGCGTGGACAAGACCGCACGCGTCCACGTACCCTGCCAGCAAATCTGTTTTTATCAGGTAAATCTGCGTCCCTCGCCTTTTCACTCCCTCGCTGCTGCGACGCACCTACTTGCTTGCAAACCTTCACTTTCAAGCGAAAATATAATTCGCTAACAACCAGCTGCCTAACGACTACCCGACTACCCGGAGAGATAACTGATGAAATTGTATCATCTCAATATTTCGGGGCAGTTTTCACCACAGAGACACGGAGGGCACCGAGTTTTTTTATTTTGGCTCTCTGGGAATTACTGTGGTAAGTGCCACGCGATGTAAGTTTTTCACCACAGATTACACGGATTACACTGATTTTTTATTTTTTCGTGTCAATTCGTGAAATCCGGGGTTAATTTTAACTTGACCACCCGAATTCCCAAAGACCCTTTATTTTTTCTCAGTGTTCTCTGTGTCTCCGTGGTGAGCATAACAGAAATTCAATGTTTCCCCTTACTTATTGAGAAGATACATGAAATTCAATATGGAATCCGCAGAATTTTTCGTACCCGACGGTCTGCCAGCGCGAGAGGCGTTGGCGCGCACGACGCATCTTGCCATTGGCGCGCATCAAGATGATCTGGAGATTATGGCGATTGATGGCATTCTAGCGTGTTTCCAGCAACCTAACCGCTGGTTCACGGGCGTGGTGCTGACCGACGGCAGCCGTTCGCCCCGCGACGCGCTCTACGCCGGGTACACCGATGCGGAGATGCAGCTGGTGCGGAAACAGGAACAGCGCAAGGCGGCGCTTTTAGGCAAATACGGGGCTCAAGTACAACTGGATTACCCCAGCTCCGCGATCAAGGACGCGCTCAATGAGCAGCCGGTGGAGGATCTAGTTAGAATCCTCCAAATCGCCCGGCCAGAGATCATCTACACGCATAATTTGGCCGACAAACATAACCCCCACGTCGCAACCGCGTTACGGCTCATCAAGGCGGCGCGCCGCTTGCCCGCCGAGGCCCGTCCACGCAAACTCTACGGCTGTGAGGTCTGGCGCGCGTTGGATTGGCTGTTGGAGGAGGACAAAGTGGCCTTTGATTGCTCAGCGCACGAAGGCTTGCAGATGGCGCTGGTAGGCGTCCATGCTTCGCAGGTGGCGGGGGGCAAACGCTACGACCTGGCAACGCTGGGACGGCGGCACGCCAACGCCACATATTACACCTCGCGCACCACCGACACCGCCACAGGCATGGTCTACGCGATGGATCTCACGCCGTTGCTTGACCCGGCACGCGACATCCAAGCCTACGTGACGGAATTCATCGCGCGCCTCTCCGCAGATGTCTCCGCCCGCATCGCCAAGTTCGCGCCGCCGCGTTAATAATGATACGCAAAGAAAGTATGCGCTGGCTGGTGATAGTTATCGTAAGCAAGTTTTCTCTGAGATTTAGCCTCTCGTTTTTTCGCCTTTTCGCTTCCTCACTCACTCGCTTTCTCGCTCATTCGTTGTACACTATAGTTGAAATTTACCCATTGGCATGGAGGTAGACCATGAATTCAACTGTAAAGAAATGTTACACTAAAATTAGTCTGCATGACCAAAAGAGCGATCTTGCTTATTGGCAAACTCAATCTTATCAAGCGCGGATAGCAGCACTAGAGGAACTCCGGCGCGATTATCAAAGGTGGAGATACGATGCTCAGTCCAGACTTCAGAGAGTTTATACAATCGTTAAACGATAACCAGGTACGGTATCTAGTAATTGGTGGTTATGCCGTGGCCCTGCATGGCCACCCACGTTATACAAAAGATATTGATGTGTGGATTGAGATGAGTCCAGAAAATGCGGAGAATATGGTGCAGGCGTTGGAACAATTTGGTTTTGGCTCATTGGGTTTGCAGGCAAATGATTTTGTAGTTCCTGACCAGATTGTCCAGCTGGGTTATCCACCTAATCGCATCGATATAATTTCTACACCGCCGGGAGTCGATTTTGAACATTGTTATGCGTCACGAGTCAAGGTAATAATTGACGATGTGTTGGTAAATTTCATTGACTTGGATAATCTTAAGAAAAGTAAGCAAGCCTCTGGCAGATTACAAGATTTGGCAGATATTGAAAATTTGAGTAGGCGATAAAATTGGCACCGGCTACTTGGTAGCCGGTGAGACAATCTCCACAAAGATTGCTTTCTCACTTCCTCGCTTTTTCCCCCACTTGGATTACAATCAGGATAGTGGCCGTTTCCTCAAGGGCCATTGAGCGGGGCCGTGTACAAGGTTCATATTCCATATACCTTAAGGAGGTAAAACGATGGAGCCTAGAATTGTGACGAAAGCAACCTTCACTGTCATCGGTTTGAAGTACCACGGCAAGAATGCAGAAGGTGAGATCTCAGAATTGTGGCCGAGGTTTTTGCAGCGCGTTGGTGAGATAGAACATCTAATAAAACCAGAAATAGCTTATGGTGTTTGTGGTCCGATGGAAGAGGATGGTTCGTTTGATTACGTGGCCGGTTTCGAGGTGGAGAGCGCGGCAGATATTCCAGCCGGGATGGTGAAGTGGGCAGTACCAGAACAGACTTACGTAGTTTTCCCCTGCACTTTGGAGAAGATCGGTGAAACTTACTCCTTCATCTCACAATCCTGGCTACCGGATTCTGATTACGAGTGGGGAGATGGACCAGACTTCGAGTTGTACGATGAGACTTTCTCACCGGATGATGAAGGAAGTGGCAAATTGTACATCTATGTGCCCGTCAAGACTAGCGAATCTGACGATTAAAGCCACCTGCGGTTGTCCGCAACTTGAGTAACCAGATCAGCGATCAACAAAAAGCCCTCCGAGGGATAAACCTCGGAGGGCTTTTTTGTAGCCAGGTTCTCTATGGTTTTGCGTAAACTTTATGGTTTTCTGACCAACGCCAAAGACTAACCAGAGCTAGAAAAATCTTTTTGTTCCGGTTGAGCTGGCTACTCGCGCTCAGCTAAAAAATCATCTGAGCTATCCTGACCAGGGGCCGCTTGGCAGACCGGGCAGAAATAGGTGCTACGCTGTCCCTGGATGATACGCTCAATCGCATAGCCGCAGCGGGGACAGCAAGATTCCGCCCGGTCATAGACGGCCAGATGGTGTTGATGCTGGCCCAGCTGACCGTTGGGATAGACATATTGGCGGTCGCCCAGACTAGTGCCGCCATTCTGGATGCCGGCTTGTAACGCGGAAATAATGGCCGTGTGCAACCGTGCTATCTCCACTGGAGTGAGCGTTCCGGCAATACGTTGTGGATGGATGCTGGCTTGCCAGAGCGACTCGCTCACGTAGATATTGCCCAATCCAGCTAAGAAGTGCTGCTGGAGCAAGAGCGGTTTGAGTTCACCGCGCCGCCCCTGCAACGCATCTCGGAACCAGGCGACGGTGAACTGCTCTCCTAACGGTTCTGGCCCCAGGTCGCCCACGATTTCTGCTGGGTCCGCTACCAGGTAGAAACGTCCGAATTTACGCATGTCAATATAGAGCAAGTACGCACCGTTATCCAGCCACAGACGCGCGCGGATATGAGTAGGATTCCAAAGCGCGCCCTCTGGAGCCTCCTGACCGGGATCAGAACGCACCAGGAACTTCCCCGTCATGCGCAGATGCACCAACCAAGTCTGCCCGTTATCCAACAAGAAGAGTAAATACTTGCCGCGCCGCCCGACTGCCGTCAGCGTGGCGCCGGTCAACTGGCGGCTAAATTCCTCTGGCGCGGGGCGATCCACGGTGCGTTCCCACAGGAGCTCAACCCCCTCAATCCGCCGGCCAACCAACTGCGAGCGCAACATACGCACCACCATCTCCACTTCGGGCAATTCTGGCATATACGCTTTCTCCCCGTAATTTACACTATAAACATCATCATTTTATACCTAATCCACCTTGCGCCAAGGTGCGTTTGCTGATAGGATACGCCCAGATAAAAGAGTAGCTCAAAATGAGGAGGCTAAGAGCCGTGATTATAGGTTTACCAATTGGTCTAGTTAATTCCAACATCTACCTGGTTTACGATGAGGAGCAACACGAGGGAATTATTATCGATACGGGGGGGAATCACCAGCCCGTGACAGAAGAGATTGTTCGGCGCCGGCTCAAAATTCGCTACATCTTGAATACACATGGGCACTTCGATCACATCGCGGCCAACGCCCCGCTAAAAGCGGCCTATGCTATCCCTCTGGGCATACATCCAGCTGACCGTGAGTTACTCCTGGCCGGCGGCGGCGCAGCGCTATTTGGGTTAGCGCATATTCCCTCCCCACCCCCGGAACTGAAACTGACCCACGGCTTGACGTTGCAAGTCGGGCAGTGGGAGCTACAGGTTATCCACACGCCGGGGCATACACCGGGGAGCGTCTGTTTCTATCTTCCTGCGGAACAGGCGTTGCTCACCGGAGATACACTCTTCGCGGGGAGCGTGGGCCGCACTGATCTGCCGGGTGGGAATGCGCGACAGTTGACGACCAGTTTGCGCCGGCTGCTGGAGTTGCCGCCAGAGACGCTCATCTATCCAGGGCATGGCCCGCAGAGCACGCTGGCGCGGGAATTGCGAGAGAATCCCTGGCTCCAAAGGCTGAGATAATAAGAACGGTCTGGCAGCCAATCCCTGACTGCCAGACCACTAAACTTCCTAACAGTCGGCTTCACCCGCACGCACGGATTCGGCGCAAGAGCCGCTGCTAGAAAGCTAACCACAATGTGGGGTTGACCGCCGATTTCCACCGCGCGTAGCGTGGTCGGGTGCAAGCCATTGTTAGGCCACTCTATGCCTGCAAATTGGTTGGGCCCTCCATTGCGAATTTCCAGTAGGGGACGCCATTTCGTGTGATCTCGACGGTGCATTGCATTCCGATTTTCTCGGCAACCCGCTTCGATGCCATATTGCCAACGCGAATAAGGCTAATCAATTGCGGTAACTGGAGCACCTTGAAGGCATAGTCACGAACAGCACTGGCGGCTTCCGTTGCGAAGCCCTGATTCCAATAATCACTTCGAAAATCATAGCCGAGCTCAGTTGCTTGAACTCCGTCCACTTCCATATGCTCAAGCCCACAATCCCCAATCAACAACTCCTCAGATTTCAAGATTACCGAAAAAAGTCCGTAACCATGTTGGTTTTGATGATCAAGGTTTCTCTGTGCCCAACGCTCCATTTGCTCGCGGTTAAAAGTGGCTACTCCGAATGAAGCCATCACCTTTGGGTCGCCGAAGATATACAGGAGGTCATCAACGTCTGATGCTTGCATCAAACGGAGGTGTAGTCGGGGCGTCTCGAGTTGTGAATCAGTTACCAATGACATTCGTCCTCCACGTGACAGTTCCTAAACTCCCTAACTACGCCCCTGCAAGCGAGCGCAGGAGACCTAACACGCCCACACTCAGCTTCAATGCCTCTTGTGGACGCAGCGCGCCGATGCGTGCTTGCCCTTTCTCGTCCAACTCAGCCGCCGAATTATAATATAACAATCCGGCTAACGTGCCCACGGCCGTACCGACGATGCCGCCAATCAACATAACTTTTATCTTGGTATTCATATTGACCTCCTAGGTATAAGCTGCTGAATAATTGTCTTGACCAGCTGGTATTTACTATCCAGCCAGATGAACGGCGCCGCTACTTTAAGTGAAGCTTGCTCCACTGCCACGCGGGCCTTCTCAACGTAGCTAAAAGCTATCTGTAACCCCTCTCTTACCAACGGCCTAAGCCGGTGAACTCCATAGCCCAGAGCTACCAACAATGCCAGAGGGAATAGCGCTACAATCAAAGCCTCCAAACTCAGAAAGATCAGGGCGATGTCACGTGCTATGGTCATAAGTATCTCCTCGTAAATACGAATTGGGCAAGTTGTTACCCTATCTGTTACTACGCAGCCATCCCCAGGTAGATTGTGGACATAGCTCCTTTAGGACACAGATAAACGCTGATCAACGCCAATTTTTTGCTTTTATCTGCGTCCGCTCGTTACTACTCAGGCGGGCTAGACCTCCGCGGTCTGGATACAGGTTTTGCTGGTCAAAGTACCTCCCCCGACCGAGATCGCGCCACCCAGCGGCGGATGGGTAGACCTCTGAGGTCTGAAATAGGTCGGCCTGAGTAGTAACGTCCGCTCTTGAATTTTGCAGGGTGGCTAAGTAGTAACCCCTATTTTAATAGCATACTCAAGCGGGTCAACAGCCGCGGCCCTAGTATGAGCAGGCCGGTGACTACTGCCACGATAGCGGAGAGTAACACGCCACTGGCCGCTAGATCTTTGACCTGTTTCGCTAACGGATGATAGTCGGTAGTGGTCAAGTCAACTAAGATCTCGGCCGCCGTGTTAAAGATCTCCGCGGTTAAAACATAACCAATGACTATCACCAAAATAGCCCAGGAAGAGCGGGAAATTTGTAACCAACCGCTCAAAATGACAACCAAGACCGCTATCACCAAGTGAATCCTGAAGTTGCGTTGAGTGAGTACCACGTGCAACAACCCTGCTCCCGCAAATCGAAAGCCGTCCCTAATAGTAGTTGGTTTTTGGTATTTCATGCTGGTAAAGGCGCCACCACGCCCAGTAATTCCAAGAGCGTGGCTTGAGCCTCCCACATACGCGCTTTTTCCGCCGGTGCTGCATGATCGTAGCCTAGTAAATGCAGCGTGCCGTGAACAATAAGGAGTTGCAGTTCAGCGAGCAAGGTACACGAGACTGCGGCGGCTTGCCTGGCCGCCTGAGGCAAGGAGATAATTATATCTCCCAAATAACGCGGGTGCTCCACCGTGCCGCCATCAAAAGGGCCGCGGCTATCATCAGCAAAGGAGAGCACATCGGTGGGACGATCAATGCCTCGGAAACGACGGTTGAGCGCCTGCAAGGTCTCGTCCCCCGCAAGCACTATGGCTATCTCGCTGGGCCGCTCAATGCCCTGCTGTTTAAGGACGGCCAGGGCCGTCACCCGCAACAAGGTGAGATCTAGTTCCTCTCCCCACTCTATTTCAATTCTGACGTCCACTACATGTTGGATAGTCATGCTTTGGCCTCCGTTCTCTTGCTACTTCTTGGGTACTTGATTCGGGGATGATAAGCCCCCCGTAGCACCCGGAAATACGTATCTTTCGCTACAGTTAATTCTTGTAAGGTGATCGGGCACTCGTCCAATTGGCTACCTTCAATGCACGTTTGGAAAATGTCATCAATAACACGTTTTAATTTTTCCGGCGAGGAAGTACGTGCGGCGCGTGTCGCGGCCTCACAGCCATCGGCCAACATCACCAACGCCGTTTCGCGGCTCTGGGGACGGGGGCCAGTATGCCTGAACGCGGCCTTATCCACCAGACCCTCTTCTCCGCCAGCCGCTTGCACCGCCTTGTGATAGAAATAAGAGAGCACCGCGGTGCCATGGTGTTCAGGGATAAACGCCCGCACCTGAGAGGGGAGCCGATATTGGCGGGCGATTTGGATGCCATCCCGCACGTGCCCGGTGATAATATCCACGCTGGTCAGAGGGTCTAAACGGTCGTGCGGGTTATGCAAGCCCTCCTGGTTTTCCACAAAAAAGTAGGGCCGGGTCAGCTTGCCGATATCATGGTAATAAGTGCCGGTGCGGGTCAGGAGAACGTTAGCCCCGACCTGCTCTGCGGCCTGTTCGGCCAGACTGGCGACCATCATAGTGTGATGGAAGGTGCCCGGCGCCTCGCGCAGTAAACGTTGCAAGAGCGGGTGATTGGGATGACTGAGCTCTATCAAGCGGAAGGTAGTGCTCAGATCGAAGAGCGGAGCCAGCAGGAAAAGTCCACCTAACGTCAACCCACCGGCGATCACGCCGCCCATCAAACAGGTGGCGGCATCCATTGAAAGTGAGAGGAATGCTTCTTCGCTACCACCGGGCGAGGAAACGAGCCGCACGATGGCGCCGGCCAGCCCCCCCAGGATGC
>JAIOSN010000102.1 GCA_021107605.1 Anaerolineae bacterium
CATTAACACTCTGGTCCCGACGCACGCGCTAACGGTGAGTTATACCATCAGCGCTGGCGTGGTGAATTTCGAACTGCCCGCCGCTCAACGTCAGGCGCCGGCCGATCAGCACTGGCATCTGATCACCCTCAACACGCTGCTCCGCGCCCATCACGGCACCAACGTGGTCAATGAAGGGCCGGTCATCAACTATACGGATCCCTTCTCCATGCTCTGGACAGCGCGGGGCGACCCGGTAACGGTGGAAGCGCATGGCGCAGTCGTCTGGGTGGATTATGAGTGTGAGGGCGGTTATGAGGAATCGTCCTGGCCTGGTTCTGCGGCGGTCACGGTGTACGAGGGGAATTGTACCTTGCCCGATTACGGCCCCGCCGAGGTTATTATTGATGTGCTGGCTTACAATGTCGGCGACGCTATCGCGCGTAGCGTGACCATCACCCTGGCCCTGCCGGCGGGCGTGACCATTACGGAATCCCTGCCGGTCTGGGATGTCTTGACCAATCAGGAAGTCGTTTGGAACCTGGGCGATCTGGCTCCGGGTGCTTGGAAGCAGTTCCAGATCATTTTGTGGATTGAGCCGGCAGATGGTGAGTGGGGCGGGGAGGGGGATGAAGGCATGTCCTCAGTAGCTCTTTTAGAGCCTTACATCATGGGAGAGATTCTGGGCATTAAGCGCGCCGATGGCGAGTTCACCGATGACCATAGTCAGCAGGTGGTGCAGGGGCAGGTTGGAGATGCTCTCTGGTTCAAAGTGCGTTTTATGCCGCGTCTGGTCTACCTGCCGGTGCTGATACGTGATTACAGCTATGCGCCGGATTTGCTCGTCAATGCGCTCAATGTTGATCAAACCAAGCCCGCCGCGCTCACCGTGGAAATAGCCAATCTGGGGAACGCTCCCGCTACCAATTTCTGGGTAGACCTCTACCTTGATCCTGAAACCCCACCGGAAGTCAACCAATCCTGGACGATGCTCTGCCATCCCTACGGCGCGGCTTGGTTCGTGGAGTCGTTGGCGGCCGGCGAAAGCCTGACGATCGCCATTGACGATGTTTACTATCAGACAGAGCAGAGTCGCTGGCCGGTGGATGGTTATCCCAGCGGCGAACACGCGCTCTGGGCCTACGTGGATTCGTGGGGCGGAGAGAGTTGGGCCGCAGCCAGAGAGAGTAACGAGGGCAATAACCGTTACGGGCCGGTCGCTCTAACGGGGACGAGCTCCGGTGCGGTCATGCCGCAATCCTACGAGCCAATCCCGCCGCGTCCGTTGGTTCCCGCCAGAGGTACTGGGCGATGAAGAGACGACTATCTTGGGTGGGGATCAGCTTTCTAGCAGCCGCATTCTTACTCCTGGTGGCAACATTGTTTGCCACCAGGAGTGCCGGCCCGGCGCTGGCGCAGAGTTCTGAGCCTACACCTACGCGACCCCCAGTCCAACCGCTGGAAACGGCGACCCCGATTCTCACGAAGGTACCCGCTACTGCTACTATTACACCGCCTACCGCTACTCCCGCGCCGCCGCAGCCTATCTCAGAACCTGCTCCTGTGATTACTCCTGCTCCTTATCCTCTCTTGCCGGTAACTGGTGTCCCGGCTAATCAGCTGGGGTGGCTAATGCTGGGCGGGTTACTTCTGTTAGGGATAGGGTTGACCTTGCATTTTAGGGATGTCTAGCTGCCGCTTTGACCGCAACTTTTACCTGTACCTCCCGTATGAGTACCTGAAGTAGATTAATTTTCGAGGAGGTGTAGGATGTCAGCAGAACAGAAGTTACGTCGTCAAAGTGGGATTGTGGCCGGGGTCTGCGGAGGATTGGCCGAGTTTACAGGAATCCGTGTTTTCTGGTTCCGGTTGGCCTTCGTGCTCTTGTTGATTCCCGGCGGTGTGCCGGGATTACTACCGTATCTAATTCTCTGGATAATCATTCCCCACCGGCGCTAGCTACGGGGAAAAAACAAATCGGCCTCGCGTGGCGGCGGGGCCGATTTTGCTTTGTTAATCTTCACTAAAAAATACTCTTAGTTTTGGGACGCAGATAAACGCAGGCTGCGCTCGCAGACTGAGAAATGATAAATCAGTAGCGACTATTCAGGCTGTTCTGGTCTGGATACTGAGAATCGCCGAGTAGGCGCAGATTTCCGCAGATAAAAGCAAAAAAGCAACGTTTAGCTGTGTCCTAAAGGAGCTATTCTCTGACCAGACCTCGGAGGTCTTATCTCTGGCCTTCCCAGGCGGCGACGGCTTCTTGGCATATCTTACGCAGGGGCGCGTGGGGGAGCTGGTCAATGGCCGTGTAACATTGCCCGTCCACCCAAATCTCCAGCGTGCCGTCGCTGGCAGTGCCCAGATCTACCTCCAGGGCGGAGAGCGTGGGATCGCTCGCCAGACGGGCGTGAATGATATCTTCGATCTGTTCGGCGAAGGGGGCGGCTAGATATTCCCCCGCGTCGTGATCATAGAGCGAGATACCTTCACCATCTGCTTCCGTGGCGGCCAACGTCTCCTCCGGCGGCTGGGAGCGCATCCAAGCTGGCTGTTCGCCTGGCGGTGTCTTGGTGAGGTTGACTTGGCGCGCTCGTCGCCAGAAGAGGTAAATTAAGGCGGCTAACAACACAATAATTGAACCTACAATCCTGAGTATGAGTGGGGCTGTGTCTGACATTTCTCTCTCCTTTGATAATGGGTTAGTAAAGGATGCACTTCACTTCTGAGGCAAAGAAGCGCCCAGTTCATCTTTGAGATCAATCCTCTTTGCCAGTTCTTGCGTCAATTGGCGGAAGTCTTTGTATGCCCGCTGGACAGCGTTGTAATGAGAGCCAATCGCTCCATCTCCCGGCTTGAGATGAAAAATCGGCTTACGCACTTCTTGGGCCATAGGCATCAGGCTGCGATAATGCTTGATCAACGCTAGGCAGTGGGGATCCTTGTATACCGTCGGACTATCAGCGGTTGGCTTATCCAAGACTTCCGTGCGATAAACGCCAGGGATGCGGGTAATCCAACGCTCATACGCCTTCACAGGACGATCCAGACGCACCGAATGTTGCATTAAGATATAGCCCACCGGTTCAATGCGCCCTTGCGGTAAGGGTAGGTCCTCGGCTGGATTACGCTCAAGTCGCTCGTGCCACCTTTTTCGCCAATCATGCAGTGTCGGTCCCAAGTTACGCCACCCCTGGAGAGAGAATAAATCCGGCGCCAAGGGAACCACGACATAATCAACCGAGATGAGAGCAGCTCGATTAATGGCCCCCAGATTCGGGCCAAGATCCATCAAGATCAAATCTGCTTGTTCTTGCTCGGCGGCTTTCGCAAGAATGCGCCAAAAAGCCGACATGATGCGGAAAGCGCGTTCATCACCATCCATACACTTGGGCCACACTTCAGAGAGCTGATCCTCAAACTTGGAGAGGTTCAAATCCCCAACTAACACACCCAACATATCATCGACACGTTCAACTACCGGCTCTGATATATCTCCTACACCTCGGATCAAGGGGCGTAAGGAATCATAGATGGTATGCTTACCTTTTTCATCAATCCACAACTGAATCAGGCGATCTTCATCCAGAAAAGCCGATGTCAGATTGGCCTGGGGGTCCAAGTCTGCGGCCAAGACGCTAAATCCCAAGTCCGCGTACATCCAGGCCAAGTGGTAAACCAACGAGGTTTTTCCTACGCCGCCTTTATTGTTGAAAAATGCGACAACCGGTACATTCATATCCGCCTCCTTAGCGTGACTAACAGTCGGTTTTGGCCTGGGGGGATGGCGAACTCTAGCGGCGGATTGCCGTTTTTTTTCATCTCGTGGCGGGCTAGCGGAATCCCTACGCCAAACTTTTGGACGTATCCCAAGTTCTTCATGGCTTCTGCCAGATGCGGATTACGATAATCTGTCACCCCCGGCTGTCCAAAGTTTTCGGTGGTGACTTGACCATAAGGGCCGCCGGGATTTTGTATCTCAATCCGGTCATCAAACCACGTAATGCGCACTGGTGCATACGTTCCCTCATAAGTGCGATGTAACACGGCATTTCGCGCTAGCTGTTGCAAAGCCACGATGGGATAATCAGGGTGACGGACGTCGACAGCTCCTTTCCCAACGTCCAAGGCTACAGAAATGTGGGCTTCAAACGTTTCATCCAGTCTGCGGAGAAGTTCTGCTAAGGGGCCGTGAATTTCCTTCTGATCCTGAATAGGATCGCCAAGCTCTGCGCCAGCAATGCGTAAGAATTGCACGTAAGCGCCGGGTAAGAAGCGTGTTGGCTCTTTGCCTATTACCAACATACCCGTGACGGTAGGATGGATATCTGCGCCCAGCGTTGTAAAGCGCAAAGACGCAAGTTGCGCTTCCAAAGAACGTTGGTTTTGCTCAATGATTTCCGGAGCCAACGCTGAGGGCAAATAGAGCTGTTCAAACAAATCGTGATCCAGATCCTCCACGGTTGCCGCACGCACCGGTCTTAAATCGAAGGGTAAATCCCCGGCGCGTCGTTTTTCGCTAAGCCGACGCTCTTCCTCGTTGCTGGCGATAGCCCGGCGCGGCCCCACGCGGATCCAGACTCTTCCCTTATAGCGAACGGGCGGCGCGTAGGCAGGCTCCACAATGACCACAACCAATTCACAGTCTGCCAATACCCGCTTTTGCACCGTCATAGCAGGCAAGGGCAATATATTGCCATCTGACCGCATATCTGCCAAACGTAGCAACAAATCATCAGTGATTGGTAAATTGGCGCAATGTCCATTATCATGCACCCCGATGAAAAGCACTCCCGGCTGCTGATGGTTGGGCAGGTCATTGGCAAACGCACAGATCGCTTTGCGCATC
>JAIOSN010000110.1 GCA_021107605.1 Anaerolineae bacterium
ATCAACCGCAACTCTCCAACTGCCGCAGATACTCGATACTCCACCGGGCCGCGAGATCGGCGTCCGGTTGAGGCATAAACTCGCCAGAAACGTAGCCCTCGTAACCGGTCCCCGCCAACGCCTGAAAAATAGCCTCGAAATCAATATGGCCGGCGCCTGGATACCAGCGGTTGGAATCGGCCACATGGAAGTGGAAGATGCGGTCGCCACAAGTACGCACGCTCTCTACCATCTCCGCGTCCTCAATGTTCATGTGGAACGTATCCAAGAGCAAGCCCATATTTTCCGCGCCGATGCGCTCCAATAACTCCATGCCCTGCGCGACGTTATTGACCAACGTCGTCTCGTAACGGTTGATGGGTTCCAGCGCCAGACGCACACCGTGCGGTCCAGCCGCCGCGCAGCACTCCTGCAACGACTCCACCAACCAGCCCAGCGCCTGCTCCTGGCTCACGCCCGGCTTGACGATGCCGCGCAGCAGACCAATGATGATCACCGCTCCGCTCTTCGCCGCAAAGGGGATATGCGCCCTGGTGCGCTGCACCGCCGCCACGCGCACCGCCGGGTCTGGATCGGTGTAAGAAAGACCCTCCTCGCCCCAGGCCTGGCCGGTCCCGATGGCCGGAATCTCCAAACTGTGCACCGCCGCGATCCGCAAAATCTCGTCACCATCTACCAACCGGGGATCGCGGATAGCCACTTCAACGCCATCGTAGCCCCAACCGGCGATCTTAGCCACATTTGCCGCAAAATCACCTTTGAAAGCCACCGCCTCAAATTGGGATGCTTGCGTAGAAAGTACCACACTAAGTTTCATATAGAACCTCCCTGAAAAATCTGATTTTTACAGCTACTGGTCCAGTGATTAAAATCATGGGCTACCGCTACCCAGTCGCCCTACGGCGACGCGCTAGTCCCCTGTCCACGCAGGTGGACAGCCAGCGGTTAGCCTCTGGTAGCCTACTTCAGTAGGCGTACTGTAGCAGATACTAGCTGTAGTGACAGACTAACTGCGCTATGAGAGTAGCGAAAACCTAAAGACACTAACCCTTTTCCGCTGCAGCATCCTCAGCAGACGTGGCAGATTCCTCGCGGGCGCGTCGCTAACTAACTCCTAAAAATCTGATTCTGGGACGCAGACTTCGCTTTGCTCACTGTAAACTCAATTGCACGATTTTCACAACCTGATTCATCATTTTTAATCTGCGAGCGCAGCCTGCGTTTATCTGCGTCCCTTCTTCAGAAATCGATTTTTATCTCAACCCCACTACCCCATCAGACAAGTGACTTTGCACTCTTTCCGGTCCGTCTGCAATTTGATGATATTCTCCGGGACCTCATCCAATGTGATCTGCTTAGTGATCATGGGCGTCATATCCATGCCAGAGGCCATCGCGCTGATGACGCGCGGGAAAGTGCCGTGGCCGGAGTGTCCCTGCGCGCCGACGATGCCGGCCCGGCGTACCTGCAAGACCTCACCGGTGACGGGCATCTTGGCTTCAGCGCGGGCTGTGACGACGACCGTTGCATTCAACGTGCGGCCTTCCCAGATGATCTTCTCGATACTGGGATAGACGATCTCGGGCAAGCCGGTCGCTTCCATGAACAAATTGGCGCCCATCCCATCCGTGATCTCCAACACTTGCTCCGCCACATCACCCTCGAAGGGGTTGATAACGTAATCGGCGCCCATCTGCAACACCAACTTCGCACGTTCCGGTTGCGGCTCGGAGACAATCACCTGCGCCGCTCCGGCCCGCTTGAGGATAGCCGTCGCCGCCACGCCGATAGGCCCGGCCCCGAAGATCACCACCCGGTCGCCAGGACGAATGCCGCCGCCGCGCTCAATCACCGCGTTGTAGGCCACGCTGGTCGGCTCGATGAGACTGCCGGCCATAAAAACCTTCTCCTCCGGGTAGACGTCCATCAGCGGCTTCAGGCTCCAAATAGTCCGCGCGGGCACCACGATGTATTCGGCGAACGCCCCATTGACGTTGAACCCGATCTCATCTAAGTTCTCACAATGGTTGGGATACCCATCCGCACAGGGCTTGCACTGCCCACACCACAACATCTCCTCGGTAGTGACCGGTTCGCCAACCTCAAAGGGCTTGTTCGTGCGCTTGTTCAACGCACCCTTACCGGTTGCCACTACCACACCAGAGAGCTCATGGCCCAGAATAGCCGGGAAACCCGTCAAGCCGGGGTAGTAAATGTAACCCTCATCGTCCGCCTGCGCCATGTGAACGTCCGACCCACAGATGCCACAGGCCTTAACCTTGATCAAGACCTCTTCGGGGCCAGGCGTGGGAACGTCATGTTCCAGTATTGCAATTCGGGGATGTCGCCAGACCAAACTACCGAGGTAGCTCTGGCGGCCTGCGATATCCTTCGCCCCTAGCTTGAATTTCGGTTTCGGGGACCAATCAGCCAATAACGTCACGCCTCTCATCTTTGCTGCCATGTAAATCCTCCTAAATATATTTAGATTTCAACAGAATTACTCAGCCATCCCTTTCGGACGCAGATGAACGCTGATTTTCTATTTTATCTGCGGAAATCTGCGTCCGCTCTTGAATTTTGCAGGGTGGCTGAGTAGTAACCAACCACTTGACTATCAGACTACCAAGACCACTCGACTATCAGACTACCCGACAATCCGACTACTTGACTAACTTACCCACTAAACGTGCCTTGTCCGATAAGCGGCAACCCATAGACCGGCTTCCAACCTTCACTGAGCGGCTCGCGGAGATAAGGTTCCATATCCGCAGCGTTGCGCAACGTGACCTCTTCCACCGGCGGCACCTCGCCTGGAGGGAACGCCTCTAGGATTTGATCGTTGAGCAGCGTCAGGTAACGTAGAATTGCCGCCAACGGACGCTTGGCCTTGTAAGCCGCGCCGTGCGTCGCCTTGCCAACGACGCCTTCTGGCGTGGCGGCTATCTCTATGGCGAAGTGCCCTTCGCCCTCAGACCAACGGCTCGGTCGCCCGAACGGATCCACGGACTTATCAAAGTGCCCTTCCGGCAGGTAACTCTTGCCCTCAGTATCCACAGCGTAATCCATATCCACCATCTCCGGGTGTAGATACAACCCTAACGAAGTCTCGGACTCATCAGCATGGACAAAGTGAGTGTCCCACTTGCCCCCGCCCTCCGTGGTGCGGAAGAATTCACGCACGCCGCGATGCCAATCGATCACCCGGAAGATACCGGGTAGCTGGTAGCGCTTCTGGAACTGCTGGATAGCCGCCTCCAAGACCCAGAGCTGTCCGTGGTTATTCACGATGATCTGCTTGCGAAAACCATCGTTCCAGAGGCCCAACATCACATCAATCATCAGCTCGCGCGTGACATTCTCGCGCACGATGACGGTGCCCGGCATCCCCAAGTGGTGATAGGGATGCGCCCCGTTCATCAGCGGGGGCAGAGCCAGATTGACCGGCGCGCCGCGCTGGGCAGTGTAACGGCGCACGCCCTCACAAATTTGGCTGACGTAAAGCGTATCGGAGGCGCTGACCATGTGGCGGCCATGCAACTCCGTGCTGCCGACGGGAATGAAAATCACGTCGTTCCGCTTGCGGTTCTCCTCCACCTCGTGACGCACCGTGGTCTGGATGTAAGAGCCAGCCTTGCCCCATTCCACCGGAGCAGGCATCCCGTACTCAGCCAGCAGCGCGTCAATCTCCTCGTCACTGGCGTCCCAAACCTTTTTCTTCATGCGGCCAACAGTGTTGTCCTCAAAGAAAAGATCCGGCTCGTCAGTGGGCAACCAACCGTGTGGTACTTTGCGTTCTTCAGACATATTAAATCCTCCTTAAAACTAAGTATATTTGAACTTCACATCCACCATGCACACGTGTGCAAGAGATAGCAAAATAATAAGGGTGCATTTCGGTCGAATTTCTGGTAGCGTGTTGCGTGTTCCGTTTTAAGAAAATTTACGCAACACGGATACATTTCTCAATTCATCATGGAACACACCCAACCGGGATCTGACGAACTCCTACAACGCCGCGATCTCAGTCAGTTTGACCGGACGCCCCTGCTCGTACGATTTCCGCGCCGCATAGCCCATCAACACCGGGATACGGCCATCTCTCCCACTGACCGGCGACTCGCGATCTTCCGCCACGCAAGCAATGAATGTTTGCATCTCAATGATGTAGGATTCAATGTAGCGCTCCATAAAGAAGTTGAGGGGCAAGTCGCGCTGAACGTTTTGCGAGTTGTAGAGCAACGCGGTGTTGGGGTACTCATTCAACGTGCGCACCGCGCCGCCGCTGCCAAAAACCTCGACGCGCTGATCGTAGCCATAGACGGCCTGCCGGCTATTTTCGATGGTACCGATGACGCCGTTCTCAAAGCGCAAGGTGATGACCGCGGTATCGATATCGCCCACCTCGCCAATCGCCGGATCCACCAGCACGCCGCCTGCCACGTAAATTTCCTCCACCTCGCTACCGATAAGATAGCGGGCCATGTCGAAATCGTGGATGGTCATATCCAGAAAAATGCCGCCGGAGACTTTAATATACTCAAGCGGCGGCGGGGCAGGATCACGACTGATAATGTGCAGCAACTGTGGTTCGCCAATCTGCCCGGCGACCACCGCCTCACGTACCCGCTTGAAGTTGGGATCAAAACGGCGATTGAAGCCCACCATCAACTTAACGCCGGCCTCATCCACCGCTTGCAAAGCGCGGTCAATACGCTCCAGGTCAAAATCTATCGGCTTCTCACAGAAGATATCTTTGCCCGCTTGAGCCGCTTCCTCGATCAACTGCGCGTGCGTGTCGGTGCTGGAACAGATGACCACGGCGTCGATATCCGGGTCCGCCATAATCGCGCGGTGATCCGCGTAAACGTGCGGGATACCAAAATCCGCCGCGCACTGCTCCGCCGCCTGCACATAGATATCCGATACAGCCACCAGCTTCGCCTGGGGGATGCGAAAAGCCAGATGCTCCGCGTGCAACTTGCCAATTCGACCTGCGCCAATAATGCCTACCGCTACTTTCGTTTTCACCTTGCCTCCTTGTTTGGTTGATGGGTAATTCAGCGAGGTATGGAAACCTCGGCTACATTACCCCGCTTTCTCGCTCCCTCGCCCTCTCGCCTTATCGCTCTCTCGCTGCGCCTGGCGAATGAATTCGCGGCTACCCTAACGAAGTCGCCCTACGGCGACTAACACTTGCTCTAACCCTTCGCTTCCTCGCCCCCCTATCTACCGCCTACTGTCTCCCCCTAATCCCCAATCCCTTTCCGCTCTACCCGTGAAAACCTATGCTGGTTGCCAACTTGCAACTTTTAACTTGCAACTTTCATTTCCCTCGCTTTCTCGCTCCCCTATCTACCGCCTACTGTCCTCCCTCATCCCCAATCCCTTTCCGCTCTACCCGTGAAAACCTATGCTGATTGCCAACTTGCAACTTTCATTTCCCTCGCCTTATCGCTCCCTCGCCTTATCGCTTTCTCGCCTTATCACTCTCCCGCTCCCTCGCCTTTTCGCTTTCTCGCTTCCTCGCCTTATCGCTCTCTCGCTCTATCGCTTTCGCGCACCACCAGATGGGGCAAGAGCGTCTGATTTTCGCACGGTTCCCCGGCCTGCAATTCCAAGATCATCTGCATGGCCAACCGCCCCATCTTGCGGCGCGGCTGATGCACGGTAGTGAGCGACGGGAAGACATATTGCGCCAGATTGATATCATCGAAACCGACCACGCTGCACTCGGCGGGAACCGCAATTCCTGCCTCGTGGCAAGCCATCAGAGCGCCGACGGCGACGCGGTCATTGTAGCAGAAGAGCGCCGAGACGCCCGCCTCCCAAACGTGTGGGAAGTACTGCCGTCCCATCTCGACATCATCACGCTCCCCCGTAAGTCCTGGAGGGGCTACGGCCACCCACGCCGGGTCAGAGGTGATGCCGGCCGCCGCCAACGCCTCCTGATACCCTTCTAGACGATGTTGGTTAGAGAGCAATTGGTGTCCCAAGCCCACGTACCCAATACGGCGATGCCCCAAATCCAACAGCCGCTGCACCGCCAATTTCGCGCCGGCCTGATTATCCACGGAGACAGAGTAAATGAAGTCATGCTTCTCGGCCGCGTGATTATTGATCAACACCACGGGGACGCGGATCCGTTGCAACCGTTCCGCGTAACGATTACCGAGTTTGGAGGCGGCGACGATAATGCCATCCACCCGTTGCCGGTGAAAGGTCTCCACCACCTCGATTTCGCGTTCGGGGTCATTGTGCGAGGAGGTCACAAAAACACTCAACTGCTGCGCGCTCGCCACCTCATCTATGCCGGCCACGATCTCGCTAAAAAACGGATCGGCGATAGAGGTGACGGCCAGGCCAATAGTCCCGGTACGTTGAGTTTGCAAACTGCGGGCAATCGCGTCAGGGATATAGCCCATCTCGGCCGCCAGCCGCTGGACACGCGCGCGGGTGGCGGCACTGATCAAGGGGTTGTCATGTAAGGCACGCGAAACGGTAGAATGAGATACCTCCGCTACTCGCGCAATATCTTTGATAGAGATATGAGAATTGTCCAAATCGGCGCCCCGTCCTAAGTTACTACCACTCTCTGGTCATGCACACGTGTGCATACGCGCCATATTATAATAAACGCTTCAATAATTGTCAAGGGCTAAATTCGGGGGGAGATCAGCAGTTCAGCGTTTTAGCAACTGCTCTGAAAATAACCTGGGGGCAGCTAGCCATGTTTTGAACTTGCTCTTCCAATTCACTCACTCTTCTGCATGCCTTTAATCGACTTGGGACAAAAGTTACACTCGCACTGCTCCTAGCCCCCGTACCCCGCCGGGTAGGCTTCGCGCTCCTCGGGGGCAGCCCCGGGGCAAGTTTCCTTTTTCCGGTCTCCGGGTATAATTGCCCACGTTAATCTTACAAAAAGGTTGACATAACCTTATTGTCACATGAAGGCCGAGGAGCGAATCCCCGGCCTTTTGCGTTGGATGAGAAGACTTGATTTCACGCAGTTGTATGAAAATCACAAAAGGAGTTTATGATGATAGCTGAACAACATTCAACAATGACGCAGTGGCTTCCTGAAGGTTTCATTTCCCGCCCGGCGCAGCTGGACGATGTGGAGGCCGTAGTCGCTCTGGTCAATGCCTGCTCTCTGGAGCTGATAGGTAAACCGGAGTGCGAGGCGAACGAATACCGCAATGACTGGCAGTCTCCCACCCTGAACATGGAGAGTGATCTGCGGGTCGTACACGCGCCCGATGGCGAGTTCGCGGGCTATGCCGGGGTATGGGATCCCCAACCTCACGTGCGACTCTATAGCTGGGGCTACGTACACCCTGAGTACCGGGGCCGGGGGATCGGGACACACCTGGTTCAC
>JAIOSN010000114.1 GCA_021107605.1 Anaerolineae bacterium
CCCGGCTCAAGCCGCACGCTGAACCGGTGCTCTACGCAGCGCACGAGCTGGGGCTGTCGCCAGCACAATGCGTATTGGTCGGCGATACACCGGTTGATATCCTCTCTGCTAAACGGGCCGGCGCGTGGCGGGTGGGTGTGCTTTGCGGCTTCGGGGAACGTCCAGAGTTGGAACGCTGCGGAGCGAACTTGATTCTTCCCTCCACGGCTGACCTGTTGGGGATACTTCAGGGAAGTTTCGGCCCCGACGGTGAATCGGCGGGTTAAACGAGGCAAGGGCGATAAATCGTCAAGCTAAAGAAAGAGTCTACTGGAAAAACCGAAAATTTCACCGCTAAGGCGCAAAGGCGCGAAGATTTTAGAACATGATTTTTTTCTTAGTGGCTTAGCGTCTTTGTGAGGAGCTACCCTTTTTCAGTGAAGTCAAGAGAAGGTTTTCAGAGGAGGAGATACGATGAGTAAACAAACTAAACGAGCATTGGTTCTTTCGGGCGGCGGTGGACGCGGCGCTTATCAAGTGGGGGTGTTGAATTGCCTGGACGCGCTCAACTGGGAACCCGACATTATCGTCGGCACCTCCATCGGAGCGGTAAACGCGGCCACGTTAGGTTCCGGGTTGCCGCTCCCCGCGCTGCGCAATCGCTGGCTTGATCTGGAAACTGCGGATGTCCAGAAAATGCGCGCCGATGATGTCTTTATTGATAATTTGGTGCGGGGCGGCAAACATGTTTTCGATACCAGCCCCTTGCCAGAGACGCTTGGTGGGCGGAGTAAAAAATGGTTGGGCCGTCCCTGGCTCATCCCCGAAATCCTCAACAATCCAGAAAACGAGTTGGAGATCTGGATCACGGCGGTGGAGGCGTCCGAACGGCGGCTGGTCTACTTCAATAACCACGCCGACGGCATCACGGCTAAAAAAGTACAGGCCAGTTGCAGTATCCCGCTCTGGTACGAAGCGACTAAGATTAGCGGCAAAACGTATCTGGACGGTGGCGCTATCGCCAATAGCCCGTTCCGCAAAGCGGTGGAGTTGGGAGCCACTGAGATCATCGTAGTTATGATGGCGCCCTGGCCGGGCAATCCCATCCGCAGTTGGGAGGTGGAACGTCTCCCCTCGCTTAACGATGAGCTGCTGGCTATCCCTCAACGGTTGTGGGCTTCCTTCGAGCCGGCGTTGGACATGATGCTCACGGAGATCGCCTGGCACGATTACCGGCTCCTGGAGAAGGAACGTCAAGATGGCAACTATCGTAACCTCAAATGGATCCGTTTTGTGGCCCCGGACACGCCATTAGCGGTGGGGTTGATGACTACCTACCAGCGCAAAAATCATATTCGCCTCTTCCGCCGTGGGGAAAATGATGCTGAGGAGTCGCTGGGCGATCTGTTGAGCGAACGGTAGGGAGATCTCATCGCAGAGACGCTGAGGTTTTGTATCATCTCAATATTTCGGGGCAGTTTTCACTACAGAGACACGGAGGGCCCCGAGTTTTTTATTTTTTCTCAGTGTGCTCTGTGTCTCCGTGGTGAGCATAACAGAAACGCCATGGTTCCCCCTACTTATTGGGAAGACATGAGATTTTTGAAGGTGGGGTTGAAACGTCGCCCCTAAGTAATTGGGGGGCGAGCTGCCGTTAGAATATCACCTGGATGAGACCCGCCAATAGCATCTGCAATACGGACAATAAGAGCACGGCCACCACCGGCGAAAAATCCAGACCGGCGAAGGTGGGCAGCCGCCGGCGAATGGGGCGCAACAATGGCTCGGTAACGTCCCACAAGAAGCGCATGACAGGTTGCGTGTAAGGCACTCGAATCCACTCCAGCAAAATCCGCAACAAGAGAGCGAAGCTGTAGAGCTGCACCAGCAGGCCGAGGATGCCCACTAGCCATCTCCCCCAATCCGCTCCTGGATGTAAGATCCAGAGCGGCGGCGCGGCCACCCAGTAGAGCAGCCGGGCTACCAGGCTCTGGGCCAACGTGAGGAGGAAGAGCGTCACCAGCGAGGCCATATCAATGTAGCCACCCCGTATCCAGATAATGCTCGTGGCGCCCATAAAGCGGCGCACGGGGCGCACTAGGGGATCGGTGAGCAATACTAAAAAGCGCATTACCGGATGTCCATGCTGCACCTTGAACCAGGGTAGCAAGACCCGCAATATCAAGGCTATTTCCCAGAGACCAATCAACAGGTTTAGCACGCGATTTATCGTATTTATCATCATGGGAGCATTATACCACGCGGGGGAGATTCTCTGCTGAAAAGTAGCTGGCTAACGGCCCCGGCGTAATCCGTGTGGCGGGTGCGGCGTGAGCGCCTTCGCCGGAAAATGAACTGCAATGCGCGTGAGAAAACTCGGAAAGCGCGCCGATTCACTCTAAGTGCCTTTTCTCAATTTGTCCTAACATTCAGAATACCAGGAAACTTTTGTTCAGGTACTTAATTGTGTTTCTGGAGCAGTTTACGCACTACCCACTGGCTGACCCGCATGTCATGATCTCTTTCAAACTCAAGTTGGTCCAACGCACGGTCTCATCCAGGGGGGCCCCCGCCGTATGGTCACGCAGCACTTGCCGGAATTTCTCGTCTATTTCAGCCC